>JAUXDR010000003.1 GCA_030618205.1 Deltaproteobacteria bacterium
TTCTCTGCCCTGTACCTCACACAGTCGTGGGCCATATTAGATGCATAATGACCCCATGGGATGTAGCTGTCGGCTCTGAGATACTCCCATATGTGTGTCTGAGCTCCGGATGCGTACTCTCCGACAATCGGGCTGGTCCCCTGAATTCCGGGTATTAATACCATGGCCAGCTTATAATTATCCGGACAGGCTATATTGTTACCAAGCACATCAAAGAGCTCCTGGTTAAATAGGGCCGGTTTGGGTCGGCCTTGTTTATCATTTTCATATTTCACACCGACCGGATCCTGGTTATTGTCCAACTCAAACTTGCATGCCAAATGCGCGATGCCCTTGAGGAGTTCACGGTCTTTGGATGTCTGGGCCAGGGACAAAAGAACGGACCTTGGAAGATCTTTCAGGGAGTAAGACTTTTCGTTCGAACCTTTTAAGCACCCATTCAACAGGTCTTTCAGTAATGGCGAAGGCTTATCCGATTCCGCATCGCATCTTGTGAATCTGAATTGTTCCGGGTCTTTTGAGAATTGCCTGGCCTGGTCATAAAGAATGTATGTAGCACCCCAGAAAGGAAAGGCATTGGGGATCTCACAGACCCTGCCGGCATTATTAATAGCAAGGTCGCCCCATGGGAAGTTGGCCTGGTTATTGATTGCATTGCCGTCTGGATCGTGGCCCAGCACAGCCAAGGTGTCGGTCTGTCTGAGGTTTACGACTTTGTAAGATGGTTGGTGAAGGGCACAAATAAAAACCCCTGACGGATCTATGCACGTGCGAAGAATATCTTGCTTCACATCACTTCACTCCCAATAACTGTTTACGAATTGTTTTGATTAACTACCCATATCCCTTTACCCTTGTAGAGTCAAGTTGCAAGCAGCTTAGTTACGAGCAGCTTAGAAAGAGTTTGAACGAGCAAATCCGGTTTTGACTGAATATGGTATAGTTTATGGTGGTGTGGTCAGGAAATTACGCACATGAAACCGGGCTGGTCTGCAGTAATTATTTCACTCATTGTATGGCGGTTAACAGGCCCGACTCCATCACAGTCTGTGTTTGAGTGTATGACGTCTTATGCGCTGACTTTTCCTGAATATTGAGTGCCAGAGCGGAATTTTTTTCCTTCCAGTATGATATATTGAATTATAAACTTTCCAGAAACGCCACATATCCTGTCTGGTTATGTAGTGGGCTGAGGAAAAGTGCAGTTGGGCAAGATCCTTTACCTGCCATCTCCAGGACAGCCTTCTGGACCGTTCTACTCGCTGCAAGTCTATGAGCGTCAGAGGGAGGCCGTCCTGCTCTGAGCCGCACAGAAAGTGGCAAAGGTATAGATCCTGGTGATGCAGTCCCGCCGAGTGCATCCTCGCCACGATATTTGCCACTTCTTCAATGATCTTATGCTTTGACGGAATGGCTTGCGGGTTTCTACAAAACCCTTCTCCAAAATTCCTTTCTGCCCACTCACTGAGTCTCATCACATGACTTACACCCTCAGAAAGGACCAAAGAAGGCCCACCATCCTGCCCCCAGGCTACTGGAACAGGCCCTGGAAGGCCAAGCTGCAGAAAAGTCCACATGGCATGCCACTCCTGCCTGGCACCAGGAGCCGGACGATTTAATCTGAGATATGCCTTTAACCTGTCCCATACTGTAGGAGGTGCGTAGCGTTTAAGGAAAAAAGATCTTTTTTCTCCGCTCTCTGTCTCGAGATCAAGTCGAACAGTATTTCGTTCTTTTATGGCACACTTTGCCACTGCGTGTCCCGGGTGTGACATCAGCGCCTTAAAAGTTGCAAGACCATTGGACTCAAGGAGCAGGAGAAATGCCCTGTTGACCTCAAGCCTGCCTCCATCTGACGACGTAATCCTCGAGTCAACCATGCCGGTAAATCCCCTTGCCTTCCTCTCAATTTTTTCCCATTCACATAACAATGCTCAGGATGGTCTGTTGGATATAGATATACAATATAAATTATTCTCCAATTGTACCAGTATTACCATGCTCATGTAACCCAACCCCTGTACAAAACCGTCCAATAATTGCCGCGGTAACGTCTTAATCCATCCGGGTTTCTGCGTTTGGACGGGCAAATTTGAAAACGCGCGGCGGGATAACGATTTCGTACTATCCTTGTATTATCCTTTTGGGTTTGGTAAAGAATGCGACGCGTTAAGGGTTCGCTCAAAAATGGGAAGTAATTTTACACATGCCTCGGGTTGCACCGCACGAAACTGGTAAAATCACTGTCATCTGAGAAAATTGTGGATGCAAAAATAAAATTTGCAAAGACTATCCTTATCCGGTGCCCGAACTGGGTCGGTGATATCGTCATGGCGACCCCAGTGTACGACTGTCTCCGTGAAAATTTTCCGAGCGCCAAGATCTTTGCCTGTGTCAGGAAATATGCCCGCGGTATCATTGAAGACGGCCCATGGTTTGACGGCATCATTAATTGTAATGACAAGGATTTTTATGGATTTTTCCAGACTGTTAGGGGGATAAGGAAGGTTAAACCGGATATGGCAGTTCTGCTGCCTAACTCAACTCGTTCCTTCCTGACAGCGAAGTCCGGAGGGGCCAGGTTCATATACGGCTATAAGCGCAATCTAAGAAAATTTTTCATGTCCGGTGGCCCTGCGCCTGTTGTTACGGACGGGGGAATCAAGCCTATGCCCATGGTCGACTACTATCTGGAAATCTGTCGGTATCTGGGCCTCAGAGTATCCGAAGCACCGAAACCGCGTCTTTATATTTCCAGCCAAATGCGAGAAAAGGGCAACAGGATCCTGGAGACCCACGGCATTGCCATACAGGACAACGTCATTGGTTTGAATCCCGGTGCCAGCTTTGGGTCATCCAAATGCTGGCCACCTGAAAATTTTGCAAAACTGGCTGAAATCATTGAGAAAGAAATTCGGTGTAAAATCATACTGTTTGCCGGGCCAGGGGAAGAAAAAATCGCTAAAGCCATTGTCGAAAAAAGCAGTGCGAAGATCATTGATACGTCCCCGGACAATATAGATCTGGCACATCTTAAACCCCTGATCAATCGATGTGATCTTTTGGTCACCAATGATACCGGACCACGGCACTATGCCGTGGCATTTGATGTCCCGGTTGTTGTTTTGATGGGGCCCACTGACCCGCTCTATACGGCCGCCAATCTGGATCGTACGATTGTTATCAGGGAAGAAATGGACTGCGCACCCTGCCATAAGAAAACATGTCCCACAGATCACCGGTGTATGAGAGATATCACTCCTGAAAGGGTATTGGAGGGTGTCAGAAAACTGCTGAAATAACGATTCGATGCATAGCCATGAAATCTGCTTACTATTGGAAAAGATGGACGTCGCTCAAAGAAAAGGCGGATAAAGATCAGCTGAATCGCCTTTCCAGGCAGATCGCCCTGTCTTTTCTGGACCATTATTTTTACAATGACCATCACGAGGAGAAGTACATCCGTCTCCTGTGTGAAATGGCGACATTTTTCGATGATGAGGAATTCAACAAGGCCGGGTCATCTGCTCTTTTCGGCATTATTGTTGAAGGCCTCTGCGACGACTTCGAAGAACTCCAGACCGAGGCATACAACAAGGTGATGAGTCAGGTCGTTGCTTTCTGCCGAACCATACCTACCGGCAGGGAACTGGCTGAGCGACTTAATGATTTTGGATTGAAATCCTACACGGATATTCTTGAACGCATTGAATATATTCGCGCGTGCAGCGATGAATACCTAGGCATGGAATCTCCGCCTAAAAAGATATTCCTCCTTTCAAGAGTGACCGTGGGTGCGGATGTCGCCATCACCAGCGTACTGATTCAACGTCTGACCCTCAGATTCCCGGATGCTGAGATCATCATCATAGGGGGCAGTAAACTCAAGGATATATTTGGAGGAAATCCCCATATCCGAATAACAGAAGTCGTTTATTCCCGCAGGGGAAATATGATAGAGCGGTTTTCCAGCTGGCTTGCTGTACTGGAGGCGATTCATAAGGAAATTACAGAAGAAGATGCTGAGAATATCATCGTGGTCGATCCAGACTCACGGCTCTCGCAACTGGGTGTGCTCCCGCTTGTAAGTGACCATAAGTACCTGTTTTTCAACAGCCGTGGCAAAGATTCATACCCGAAAAAAATGTCTGTTGCCGAACTCACGAATCACTGGTTGGATAACGTGCTGGGAGAGTCGGAATTTTGTTATCCTAAGGTTTGGCTTCAGGATTCGGTACTTGAAAAGGCAGTTTATTTTGCCCTTGCATTACGAGAGGCTGGATGCCAACAGATTATTGCAATCAATTTTGGTATAGGGGGCAATGCACGAAAAAGGCTGGAGGATGATTTTGAGGGAAAACTGATTTTGAAACTTTTGAATGAGCCTGATACGGTTATCCTTCTCGATCAAGGATTTGGTGATGAGGAAATTACCAGGTCAAGAGCCCTTATTCATAGGGCAGAGAAACAAGGGGTTACGACAACATGTGTCGGATTTGAATGTTTAGAAGATGTCAAAATCTCAAGGGGTATTGTGGGTATCGTAGCCGGGATTGGAGAAATCGCAGCCCTTATTTCCCAATGCGATGAGTTTATCGGTTATGATTCAGCCTGCCAGCATATAGCCGCTTCACTGGGTATCCCTACTTATACGGTATTTGCAGGGAGCAACAATTCACGCTTTATCAGGCGCTGGAGTGCCTGTGGTCCATCAAAAAGTGAGATCATCCACGTTGATACCTTGACGCATCCGCCAATGTTCGATACTGAGGATGTTATTGTCAGGATAACTGATGCTCGGTCGGAGTGAAATTTTGGTGACATTAGCGTTTTGCAAACGGACTGGGCCATGGGGTCTCTTTTGGATTAAAAAATGAAAATACTCTTTATTTATCCTAACGCGGGATCCCAGTTGGGCTTCAATTATGGTGTTGCTCACATATCCGCAGTCCTAAAAAAGGCCGGCCATCACGTGGAGTTCCGGCAGTTGTGTGAAGACCTTGGCCCGCTGCCCACAAAAAAAGAATTTGTCACAGATCTGAAGGATATGAATCCGGATATCATTGGTTTTTCAGTCGTGACCAACCAGTGGCAGTATGCTGCACAACTCGCTGAATGGATTAGAGAAACGCTTAATATCCCGCTTGTCTGTGGCGGTATTCATGCAACTATTGCGGCAGAAGAAATTCTTGAAACCGGACTCTTCGACTACGTATTCCTGGGTGAATGCGAAGATGCCTTTCCCGAATTCGTTGAAAAAATGAACAGGGATGAAAACATTGAACACATCCGCAACATGGGGTTTATTGCTAACGGAAATGTGAAGATCAATCCTGTTCGCCCCTTGCCGGACCTTCAAAGTCTGCCTTTTAAAGATTATGACGTCTTCGATTTTCAGAATATCATTGATGCCAAAAACGGATGGGTGGGCGTTATGGCTTCGCGTGGATGCCCCTTCAAATGCACCTATTGTTTCAATCACCTGATGGTAGAAAAATATCGGGGTGACCTGCAGTGCAGTTTCAAGGATCTGAAATACATCAGGCATTTTAAAGTAGAACAGGTCATCGATGAGATTGTATTCCTGCAGGAAAACTACAAGAACATCTCCATGTTTATTTTTGATGACGATTTATTCACATTTAATAGAGATTACGTCGTTGAATTCTGCAAAGCGTATAAAACCGTATCTAATCTGCCTTTTGTCGTTAATGCGCATATCGGTTTTTTTGATGAAGACCGTACATTCCACCTTGCGGATGCCGGATGCAAGATCGTTAAATTCGGTGTTGAAAGCGGCAGCAAGAAAATCCGCAGCAAGATCATGAACCGACACATGAGCAATAAGAAGATCATCAAATCCATCAATCTGGTCCACCAATACAACATGCACAGCTCGGTGTTTATCATGATAGGGCTGCCTTATGAAGACCGTGACGATGTTATGGATACCATTACTTTTCTAAGTCAGGCAAAACCAGGACGGTTTCGGTGGACGTTCTTTTTCCCGTTTCCCGGAACCGTATCCCACAAAATGAGCATTGATGGTGGTTATGTAAATGTGAACAAGATGAATTCTCTCCTTAATTTCACGGATTCTTCCGCCCTTGATTTCGGAGAAGAGCACAACCTGTTTCTTGAAAAGGTCGGTCGTATTATGCCCTGGTTCGTGAATGCCTATGCCGACTTTGAGGCCTCGCCGGTATATCTTGAAAAGGTAGAAAAAATCGTTCAAATGGATCGTTCAGAATGGGAAAAAGTATCTCCTGCCCTGCACGATGAGGACAAAAGACTGACATTACAGTTTCAAGAAAAGAATCAAAGCCACTATGCCGTGAAATACAATCCATTCATGGGCGTGATCTCCGACTATTTCATGAATGAGAATTAAGAGGAGTGTAGGTATCTAATTTAACAGAATCGCTCACAGCACGGAGCAAAAACCCAAGCAGTCTTGATGACCTTGTTTCGCTCTGCCGAACTGCAGGAAGAGAACCCGGTGGAAACTGTTCTGTCCATGGCAAAAAATGCCATTGGGGCCAAATCAGCCCCGGCAGAATGCTTCAAATTGGCAGCCTAATTTTTCAAAGAGCTAAAATGTTACAAGAAAATCATTTTTCGTGGTGGATGCCCACTTACATGACCCTGTTGGTTATGGGCATCTTTATACTGGCCATATTTAACATCGACGAAACCACGGCACGGTCGATGCTGAAAGACGACGGGCTGGTCCAGATTTTGACTGCAGTGGTTTTAGTCGCAAGTTGCTTACTTTGTCTGCAACGCGCACTGCGCAAAATTCCCCCGGCCTTCAAGTGGGCGGAATTAAGTTATTTGTTCCTGATCTACGCTATGAGAGAAATGGATTTTCACCGTTTGTTCACCGAAGAGCATGTGAGCAGATGGAAATTGTATGCAGGACCATTCCCCCTTCACGAGAAAATTATAGGGGGGGGTGTTGTGCTGTTGACCATAATCGTGATACTTCATTTTACCGGGAACAATTTACGGTATTTTTGGAGATCTCTGAAAGAAATGCAGTCATGGGCCGTACATGTGATTGGCTGGGCTGTTTTACTGTTCAGTTCCCAGATACTTGATAAATCCAGATGGCACGGCATTTTCGTCGAAGTTACCATGGAAGAAAATATGGAATTCGGAGCTGCGATAATGACCCTTATGATTTTGTTAAAATATCCATTGAATTTATCTCACAGGTCCGCAGAATCGCAGTGAGGACCTGATAAGAAAAATCGTAACTGTTCACGGGGGTCAACTGATCCAGAAAATTTCCTTTCACCACAGAAACGCATCTGTGCTTTTTAAACATGAGTTGTGAGCGACGGAGTAATGTAGATAAAGTAAAATGGATAGATTCTGGGCGACTGGACGCCCGTCACGACGGACCAGGCAATAGTGAAGGAGAAGGTCGATTATGGAAATAAGCTTTGACCGATTCCAGTATGAAATTATACGCTGATCGGCCCTGGAAGGGCACATGTCGCTATAACTGTCCATAATCGTTCATTACTCTTTCTTCCTTTGATGCTGCGCGTGCCTTGCGTTACATGACGATCTATCACTATAAACCGTATTGCCTGTTCCGTTCAGTGTATGCCGGGTGCGTCTTGCGATAACGTCGCCAGTAGTCAGGATTTCTTTGCCTCCAGGCCCTCTGACAATCAGCCTGATTGGCTCTATAGGCCTCATCTGTAGCAAGTTTCTCCTTCTGCCACTTCCGACGACGTGCCTTCTGACATTGAAGAGATTGTCCGCAATCAGGCGTTTAATGCGTTGTAGCTCGGTGTTGGGAAAATTCTTCCCGCAATAACCGATTTTCACGCATGTTAGAACCTCCTTCTTGCTTTTTTCTTCCTATTTAGAAATAATGTGCTGTAAAAGAAAAAAATAAGTCAGTTAAGGTGGTTATAATCTAACTGCGCGAAACATACATTAGGCTTTACGTCAATCGTCTTGTATCAATATTGAATGAGAGGTAGCAAAACTGATGACTAGCTCGTCGCCGATTCACGTGTCAATCGTAGTACCAACCTTTAACGAGTCGCAGAACGTACAAGAATTTCTACGCCGCATCGAAGCGACCCTTGGCGCCACAGGGTGGGAGGTTATCTTTGTCGATGATGACTCCCCTGATAAAACGGCATCTGTTGTACGTGACATCGCACGGGCTGACCCACGGGTTCGTTGCCTGCAGCGGATTGGCAGGCGAGGGTTATCTTCGGCGTGCATCGAGGGCATGTTGGCCACTTCGGCGGTCACCATTGCTGTCATGGACGCGGATTTGCAGCACGACGAAACTATTCTGCCGAAGATGCTGGCAGAAATCGAGCAGGGCGGGGCGGACGTAGTGGTGGGAACCCGGTATGGCACTGGTGGGAGTACAGGTGACTGGAATGAATCTCGCAAGGCAATGAGCCGACTTGCAACGACGGCAAGCCGAACGATACTGAAGCAGCCTGTCTCCGATCCGATGAGTGGGTTTTTTATGCTACAACGAAAAATCTTGGATTCGACCGTCCATAATCTCTCGGGCTTAGGCTTCAAAATCCTTCTCGACATTTTGGCATCCGCCAAAACGCCCCTACGCGTTGCGGAAGTCCCCTACCGCTTCCGTGATCGCTTCGCCGGTGAAAGCAAACTCGATGAGATGGTTATCTGGGAGTACGGCATGCTACTCGCCGACAAGACGGTCGGTCGTTTTCTGCCTGTGCGCTTTCTGACTTTTTCGATTATTGGCGGCTTGGGCGTATTCGTCCACATGGCTGTATTAACCTCAGTGTTGAAGGGTCTGGAATCGAGTTTCACAACAGCCCAGTCTGCTGCCACTGGCACCGCGATGATATTCAACTTCGCGCTGAATAACATATTGACCTACCGTGACCGTCGCTTAAAGGGGTGGGCATGGTTCAGAGGTCTCTTTAGCTTCATGATTGCCTGCAGCATAGGTGCCCTAGCCAACGTAGGCATTGCCACCTATTTGTTTGAGAACCGCACGCAGTGGATCCTTGCGGCGTTGGCTGGTGTGATGGTTGGTGCTGTTTGGAACTATGCCGTGACTCAACTCTACACATGGGGTAAAGGCGGATCGTAGCGCTGATTTATCTCCAATTCAACCCAGTAAAGCCGGTGATCAGATATTCCCTTTGGCACATACCCACCGTCAATGACGTTAAACCCTTTCACAATAATCCAATCAACTCTGCCCAGTGTATCATTTGGTCCTAATGCAACATTTATCGCATCAATTGTATTCTTTTCACCCAATAGATCCATTAATTGCAAATCCCTTCTACTACTGTTTAAATCCCCTATAAGTATACAATGATTATGTTTTTTAAATTTGTTAATAACATAAGAAAGCTGAGCGCCACGGATAGCGCGGAGATCAAGATGCGTAAGTAATAGCGTTACTAATTTGTTGTTAAAATTAAATTGGATAGTCGTTAAATTGCGATGGTTATTGCTTTTATTCGTATCGTATATTAGTTGTTCTCGGTACCAATAGGTCACATCAAAAGATGATAATAAGCCATTTCCATAGTATTCTTTATAGTATCTTTCTTGGTTTGGCAGAAAAAGCCATCCCATGTCAAGCATCTCACCGAGCTTTTCTGCTTGGCTAGAATGAGATAGTGGTGTTTCCCCTTTGACTTCATTTAAAGCAATTATATCAAACCCGTTTAAGACACTTGCCGTGCGTTTAATATTACGGATTCCATCTAATCCTTTACCGCTACGTATATTATAGGTAGCAATACGAAATGTGCTCTTATTGATATCCTTTGCCTTGATTTCAGAATTAATGCGATTGCCTGCATTAGGCGATAAAGGACGTTTCATCATAACTTGCCAGACATTTAAACTAATGGAGAGAATGAATAACAGTATGACAATTATTTTGATAGATTTTTTCATTTCTGCCCTTACACAGCACGGCTTAGAAAATTATTGAGAAAATCATCGTATTTGGATTCAAAGAACCTTTCTGCAGGCGTTGTACCATCCGGCCTGTTATAAAGCTTTCTTTGAGTTTTGCAAGAGGCTCTATTGAATTCATAGCTCGATCCGAGTGCCTCTCTTTTCATAGCCGTAAGCAATGCTATCAACTGCCGCAATTATTCACTCATATCGGAAATCGTGGCTCGCTGGATACGAAAAAGTGTATACCTGTCTTGCAGAGACTTCTCGTGGCGTGTGTACACACTTTGTGACAAGACAGTGACATTGCCTAAGCGTTCGAGTGGTTTTAAGTGCTTCATACGCCCCACTACAAAAAAGACCTTCACCTCCTCGCCCAGGTGTTTACCAATGTCTTCAGGGTACCATACGCCGATCAGGGGGACCTGAGCATAAAAAATGTGACGAACAATCTCAGGACCGCCTGTGGCAAAAAGCAAAGGTTGGGGTGGCAGGTGCTTGTGGAGGGTCGTGATGAACTGACGGTCGTGACGCCGGGTATCGCCAGTTGGCATAACGTGAAGATGTACCTGTATTGTTCCCAGCACAAAGGCGAATAGGAAAACGGCAAGCACATGGCCTGGGCGTCTTCTGAGGGTAAAAACTCCCGCGAGAATGAAACCCACGCAGAGGAGACCTCCAAGTATCCATGTATCCACGCGATAGTCGGCCAGGCGAGATCCGGCTACGAGGCTGGCCACGAGTAATGCGGGAGATATCACAGCAATGACTCCCCATGCGGCCGATACCACATACTTGTTGTGCTCTTGGATGCGCTGTGCGAGCTCAAACATTCCTATTGTTGTCACGAGCGTAAAACCAGGGAGACAGGGAAGCATATAATGGTGGTGTTTTCCGTGGGAAAGCGAAAGAAGGAAGATCGGTACCAGGGCCCAAAGCCATGTGAAGCGATCCGCGGAATCGGCTTCTCTCCACATTCGTTTCAGGGATGGGATAGCGCCGATCAGGGTTACGAGGGTCCACGGAAGGAGACTAGATGGAAACTTAGCCAGGTAGTACCACCAGGGACGGCCATAACCGATAGCTCCCTTGGCGCGACCCACCGTATGAGCAAGCCAGAGATCGACGGCAGACGGTTCCTTAATGATCACCAGAGCCGGCCAAGCCCCGGCAATAAAAATTCCCAACACCAGTCCAATGGGGGACCACATTCGCTTCCAGGCATGTCGTTCACGCTGCCACAGGAGCCATGTCAGGCACGGTATCAGGGCCATGGCTGCACCGAACATGAGGCCCTTACACAGGTTTGTCAGGCCAATAAGGACCCAGAAGGCTATGGCTAACAGACGAGGCCGGCTGCTGGGCTGTGGCAGGCCAATCCCCTGCAAATGAATGAAGACCACGATGGCAGATACCACAAGGCATGCTAGTAACATGTCCGCTTCCGCGAGTCGAGAATAGGTCATCATGTACAAACTGGTACATTGGATTAGCCCGGCCATCAAACCCGCCTTCTCGCCCATCCAGCGGCCAACCATCATGGCCACAAGAAGCACGAGTATCACACCCGCAGCAACCGAAGGCAAGCGTACCACCCATTCGGAGGCTTCCCCGAACAGGATGATCAAGGAAGCCACCAACCAGTGGAGTAGTGGCGGCTTCTCCAGCCATGAGTGATCTCCGATTTTTGGGATGAGCCAGTTATCCTCGGCTATCATCTGACGCGCTCCGCCCGCTACATAAATCTCGTGACTCGTCAGCACACGTGCCCCTCCGAGGTTGACGCAGTTAACGACGAGGCATATGCCCAAGAGCAACAGCCAGCTTTTGATGGTGAGTGGGCCAATCAGTCGTGATCTTTCATCTTTTCTTGACTGAATCATAATGTCTGGTGTGGCCTCCGAGGAAAATGATATTAATACCTAGATTGAGCGGTTCTTTTCAAGAATATCTTAAAATTTAATGAATTTAAAGGCTTTTCCCGAAAGAGGCATTTGCGCTGTCTCGTTTTTTTATACTCCCAGGCCGGTGATGCCTCTAACAATATAGGAAGACGGAAATTTAGTGAATTTAACGATTAAATCACCTTGTTGCAAACTTCAAGTCTTGCAGAATTCAAGAACCTGCATGTATAGTTGATTATGTCTAAGAATTTTTTACGGATGTTTGAGTTTTTCAGTAAGTTAACGGTTTTAACTGCTGGTAAAGATGGGCTTCAATAAACTACTATAATGAAACAGGCTGTCTTTTCAGAACTCCCCATGCCCGAAACCTGGGAAATCTGTGACCGGTATTTCGAGCCTGGCACTCTGTGGAGTTCCCAAGACATAGAGCTTGTCAAGGAGGCACGAAATAGGAGAGTTTACCGAAGCTCAGACCTGTTTATCAAGGTATTCCACCTAGGCTCAGTGGTCAGGAAACTTAGGAACCATGGAAAGAAAGAATGGATCATGGCCCAGTCATTACACAGTCACGGCCTTACAGCTTCTCCGGTGGCATACGGGCGTATAGGCGAGTGGAGTTACTTTGTGGCAAGAGAAGTGCCTGGACCGACCCTTGCGTCATTTCTTAATTCAAGCTGGCCAATCCTTAACCACAAAGACAAGGGAAAGGTAATGTACAGCTTTTCCCGGTTTATCGCCGGCCTTTCGCAGGCAGGCCTGTTTCAACCGGACTTTCATCTCAACAATGTGATGTACAACCAGAGGGAAAACCAATTTTTCCTCATTGATCTCCACAGCGGACATCGGTATTTGAGGCCCTTAAACCTCAAGGAGCGCGTGGAACAACTCAGCTATATCCTGCCACCCCTATGGGGCAATATCTCACCGAGGGATATGCTGACTTTTGTCTCTATGCTTTCAAGAGAGTGGCCGGAACTCCGAGATAGATCGCTTCGATACAAAGTGCAGGAAAAGGCCTTTTGGCGCATGCGTCGGCACTGCTCAAAAAGAGGGCTTAGGCGTGTCGAAAAATCACTGTCAAAGATAAATGTCGGCAAAAAGGTCATTTTTTTGTCTGCTGGTACTCCAGAAGAGGTCAGACACTTCTTACATAATATCCTTAACGAAACAATGAAGGACAAAAAGACCATTCTCAAGAACTCCAGGCACACACTCTCCTTGTTGGTCAAAGTCGCAGCTACGACTTATTTCCTGAAAATCTATAGGAACTCAAGCCACCTCAAGTCGTGCTTGGACCTCTTCAGGACTTCAAGGGCCGAAAGGGCGTGGAACACTTCCTGGAACCTGATTGTGAGGCAAATCTCCACATCCCCCCCCTTGGCGGCCCTTGACACGAAAAATCCTTGGAACGAGATCTATGGTGCAGTAATCTATCCACAAATAGGCGCAGGCAAAGAAAACATAGAGATGATAAAAAGGACCCTGAAAAATCCTTGCACTGCTCCTGTTTTTCTTTCAAAACTCTGTGGTTTTGTATGGGAAATGCACGAAAAAGGAGTATTTCACGGCGACTGCAAAATCACAAACTTCTATTTCGATCCACGGAGTCCCGCGCCCTTTACGGTCTTCGACCTTGATGGGACCAAGATAAAAACACGATTGTCAGATAATGAAAGGTTGTCAGATCTGGTCAACCTATGTGCCTCTCTTGAGTGGTGGCAAATAAGGGAAAACTTAACTGAAGAAGTGCTCAATCTGTATACAAGCAGGCATATTACGTGGCGAGAAAAAAAGCACAGATTGTTGAAAAAGCTGCAAATAAAAGTGCTCCGCCGTCTGGAACGGAAAAAAAACCGTGAAATCCAAAAATCTGACACACAGTAAGTTGGTAAGCGCGGCCTTTCTGGGGCTGCTAGTGATCATACCTTTACATCTTGGTTCTGGGTTCCGTTATGCTCTCATTATTGCCACTATCATTTTGACAGTAACAGGATGCATTTTCTCCGGTGGTGTCCCTGCAAGACAGGGATTAAAGGACTTGATAAACAGGGCGGCTGTCCACCCGCTTCGCTGGCCCCTCCTGGCCCTTTTTATTTGTACGACCTTTTCCCTGTGGATGAGCCCGGATTTTAGGTATTCTTTACGGGTATGGCGTAGCGAGATAGTACTGAACTATCTTTTATGTCTTACTGTTAGCCTCTTTACTTGGTCTTATGGTGCAAGGATAGACTGGTTTGTTCAAATTCGACGAGCCAATATTGTTTTCTTGCTTCTATATCTTGGACTGCTCCTTCAATGGTTGCTCTTCCCCCAGAGCCCTATATTCATTGAACCTGAGTATTCCCTGGATGGACGTTCACTCCAGGATATTATATTTCGCTATGGGCAGACAAACGAAGCATTTACAGACATTCATCACGTAAGCGTGTACATTTTGCTTTTTTTAGCGTCAACATTTCTAGATGTGGTACAGGACCGGAAGCGAATTAAAAATCTCCTGGTATTTCTCTTAAATTTGGCTGTCTTGATAACGACTACCAAACGGGCCCCCATATTGGCATTGATACTGGGTCTTGGTTTGACGCCATTATTTTACGTCTCTGCTCGAAAATATTTCCTGATAGGAACGGCTCTCATTTGTATTATATTAATGTTCATCGTCTCTACGAACTTGCGGCCATACCTCATCCGGGGGGACTGGCGGTTTATCGCCAGCGGGAATTTCCTTGCTGGAAAGAAGGATATTCAAAGCTCAGTTAGCTTAAGAATTCATACCTACAAAAATTTCCTGGAATACACTGTAAAACAGCCATTTAAAGGAGTTGGTCTGGGACGGCGAAACATAAGGCGCTTGATGCCCGACGTGATCGAGAGGGCCGGCCTCCTTCATGGCCACAATGTGTTTTTGAATTACGCGGTGCAGACAGGAATTCAGGGCGCTGCAGCACTCCTCGTGCTGGTAATGTTACAGATCCGGCTGTTTTGGGTGGCCCGGAGGCAAGCTGTGAGGCACTCTGCCACAGACCTGATGGCACTGAGTCTTGTGTTCTTGTCCATGTTTTGGATAACAAATTGCTTTACAGATGCCTTCCGCCACGGGTCGGCCACGCTTTACTGGTTGGTTATGGCTGTGTCGACAGGCATTGCTATGGCGGTACGGGAAGAAGCGCCTCCCTCTTTTCGACTTTCGAGCATTTCTCTAGCCACGTCAAACACCTCCTGAGGGCTGATATCTGCAATTTCATCTCCCTTTGCAAGCCAGCGGTGTCCTGGTCCCCAAGGATGCCAGAAGGCCGGGCCGCGGGAACTTCCAAAGAGCGCCAGTGTGGGGATTCCTAAAGCGGCAGCGAGGTGCATGGGAGCTCCGTCGACAGTGATAAAGAGTTGGCAGTGGCGCTGGATGGCTCCTAGTTGTTTGATCTCCCGTGTCGCCACGAGGTGGCCCTTCTTGCTCACCCAGGATGTCAGCTGAGTGGCCCGCTCCTCGTCATCGGGTGCAAAGGTAATCAGGTGCTCCGACTGGGGATACCGACGCTTCAAAAGCTCTATCAAGGACGCAAAACTGGTCAACGGCCAGCAATTGTTGAGTTTGCGGTTGCTGATGTGGTAGCCGATTTTAGGATAGCCTTTAATCTCTCCGCTTGCTATGGCCTCTGTAGCAAAGTCCCTTGCCGGTTGGTCGATGACCACCAAGGGCATTGGGAGAGGGTGCTCTATGCCGATGCTCTTCAATACATCCAGGGTTCGTTCGACTTCATGTTTTCTGGCCCGGCTCATGGGGACATAGAGGTTGTAAAAGAAGGCCAGATAGCGATAGCGTGGCTTATCCGGGTAGTGACCGAGTCGGTATGGAGCCCCGGAGGCAAAGACCGTCTGGGCCTGACGGCGGCTGAAACTGGACTGGAGGCCAATGGCCAGATCGAAATTTTTACCCCTCAAGGACTTCAAAAACCGATATTGGCACCAGACGGACCCAAGGCGCCATCTTCTATGACTATGCTTGTGCTTTTCATAGCAGAGAATTCGGTCGATATAGGGATTATCCTTCACCACCTCGGCGTTATACGTAGAAGCAACTAGAGTAAGCTCGGCCTGTGGACAAGCTTTTTTTAGGGCTTCAAAGGCCGGGGTCGAACAGATTAGGTCGCCAATGTGATCGTCCCGTACCACCAGGATACGCCTTGTTTCTGAAAGGTCAAGTCCAGCTGGCCGAGACATCTTTCTCGGTTTTCCAAAAAGCACGGAAAAAAGAAAAGATGCCAATAATCCTTTCACTTTCACCTTATCTTTCTTATTTTTTTTAGTATTCTGCTTGGGAAGCATGGGCTTACCAAATATTTAAAGTCTTAATATTAAAAGCTTGACAATACCAGATAAGGGAATAACTTTTCAAGTTCTCCTGTAATAACTAGCAGGGCCACGTCAAAGTATTCTATAACATGTTGTTATTCAAGCAATTGTTTGGAAATATGAATGATGCGTATTTTTGCCAGATTTTGCAATAAATTCAGGTAGATTACATCGGACTTTGATGTTGCCGTGTGATAACTAGATATTTCAGGTTCTTCAGCCTTTTGCCTTTTTCGGGACTTTAGTTTGGTAAATCATGTGCGGAATTGCAGGATACTCCATTAAAGAAAACAGCTTACCAGGTATTCAGAGGCGTCTTGAAGAGGCATCTTCTCTTCTCTCACACAGAGGACCTGA
>JAUXDR010000049.1 GCA_030618205.1 Deltaproteobacteria bacterium
CATACCCCTGGCCCGGTGGATTGGAGGGCCGCTGAAAAACAGGGTGCAAGAAGTAATTATGGATGCCCCGGATGACTTCTACAGGCTTTTTGAAAAACAGGGTGTATCCAGTCTGCTCAGCTCTGAAATTGGAAGGGACGGACTCAAGGCACGCCAGTTGTGGTCACTTTTCATCCTGGCAAAGTGGATGGCCCTGTTCAAGGCGGTGCTGCCATGAAATTCTTAAACGAGACGGCATGGAAGGCTGTTCTGATCACAAAGGGGAAGAGAAAGGAAAGAAAAAGATCGGTCAATGAACTTAACCCCGAAGAAATCAGTAATGTATTGGCAGTTTCGTCAACTGCCATAGGAGACACCCTGTTCTCCACACCGGCAGTGAGGGCCACAAGCCGCATTCTACCAAATGCATCCATAGATTTCATGGTCAGGGAAAGTTTTTCCGAACTTTTTGAAAATAATCCTGATATCAGAACAATAGTTCCCTATTACGGGGGATACAAAAGGTTGTTTTCCCTGTTAAACAGGATCAAGTCTGGAAACTACGACCTGTGTCTGGTATTTCATGACAGTGATCCCTGCCCTGTTCAGGCCGCCTACATGGCCCGGGTTCCTTTTATTGCCCGTATAGGTCTCAAGGATGAAACCGTGGCCCCATTTCTTAATGTGAGGGTTCCATACAGAGATGAAGCACATGCAATAGAGCAGAGGCTCGACGTATTGCGTACACTCTTCAAGGTAAAACTTGATTCCCCCCGGGACAAGCGGATGGTGCTACCTTTGGCGGTTGAAGAAGCGGAAACATTCTGGGATGATTTGCTTAACGGCCTGGGATGCAACTATGCAAAAAACAAAAGAATAGGATTTCAGATATCTGCCTCAAAACCATACTGTGTTTGGCCAAAGGGGCATTTTTCAGAACTTGGAAAGAGACTCCTGGCTGATTCGGAAGATGTTAATATCATTCTGTTCGGGGGACCTGGAGATGAAAAGACAGGCAAGGAGATAGTTGAAGGGATGACAACCGACCCCGGTCAGAAACCTAGAATAATCAACCTTGCAGGGCGCCTGCCTCTGAAAAAGCTGCCTGCCGCGCTCAAAGGGCTGGATCTCTTCATAACCAACGATACAGGCCCTTTTCATGTTGCAGTGGCACTGAAGACGCCTACCATATCTCTTTTTGTACCCAGTACTGTATGTCATACAGGACCATACCAGGACATCGAAATTCACAAAGTCATAAGAAAGCCTAAACCATGCTCGCCGTGTATTAAAAAATACTGTAATGATCCGAACTGCATGTCCATAATCAGTGTTGAAGAGGTATGTCAGGCCGTAAAAACCGGTTTGGGGCAAAGAGATTTTCTTGAAGGATAAAACGTAAGGACAAAATGGCCAAAATCCTATACGCATATCCGGAACCTTTGCCATCACAGAAGGCCCGGTGCGTGCAGGTAATAGGTACTTGCACTGCTCTGGCAAAGCTCTTACCCATTACCCTTGTAGCAGAAATTGTGGGAGATATTTTCAGCCGGTTTGATCTCGAAAAACCAGAAAAAATGGAGGTAATCGACCTTAAAAGAAAAATAGGTCCTTTTGTCTCGAATAAGTGGTTTTCACTCAAACTCAGGCAAATGGTAAAGAGGATCAGGCCAGACATACTCTGGCTCAGACACCCGGGACTTGCCCGTGATCTTGCGGCCAAGGGACTCCCAGTTATCTACGAGCTTCATGAAATCTTTAGCGATAAACACGCAATCAGGGCCAAGGGCAGCAGATTCAGCATTACCCGGTCCTTATTGAAAAAGATCTCGTCAATGAGCGGCTTGACCATGAAAACCTGGCAAGTGCTGAACAGGGCCACCATCACCATGCAGATCATGGATATGATAAGCTTTGGAATGAAAGGCCGGATCAGCGCCAGGATTTTTTTGTAAACATCTCTTTCGCGCATGGGTTGTTTATCTGTTTTGTAGCTGAATGAAAATTATCCAAATGTAAACGATCACAGATGCAGCGCCTGTGATCGCTTACATTTGATCATGTTTTGAATTTAAGAGCCCAGTGATTTTTTCCAGAAACATATCAATGCCCTTAAAAAGTATTTGGGGTGCAAATATAGGAGGTTAGAGCAGGCGCACATTTTTCTCCAATGAACCAGATACAAATCAAACATGCGACTACGCCAGGCAAGTTTTGCAAGATGTTTATGGCTTTTGGCATAAACACGCGACTTCACTGCCCTGATTTCAGGGTTGCTTTTCTCGTAGTTATTGTAAAAATAATCAAGATCCTTTGTCCCCTGTAACAAAATTCGATTTACCGAGTCCCTGGCCCTTATACCGCTGTGACGCCTATATTTTGATATGTATTTATCAACAAAAACAAAACGATATTTTGTAGCTATAGAAAGCACCAGAAGTAGATCTTCTCTTTCGGCCAGGTCTTCTCTGAATCCGCCGACTTCTTGTAAAATTGTCCTTTTTGCCAGATATGTCCCTGTTCTGACAATATTGTCAAGCAATAAGTCAAGGAGTATATTGCCAGAGGCATAACGTTTTGGCCGGATTTTAACAGGGTTCAGATCACTATCGCAAGTAAGCCTTTTGCCGTAACTGACGGCCCATTTTTCATCCTTGCCTGTCAAGGGTTCAAGCTGCGTCCATAATGTTTCAATAGCATCCGGCTCCAAATAATCGTCAGAGTCAAGGAAAAGGATATATTCGCCATCGCATGACAAGATCCCGGTGTTTCTTGCCGAGGACTGCCCTTTATTGATACTATGTCTGATAACGGAAACAGCGTCTTGGAAGTCGGATACAACATCGAAAGTGCGGTCGGTCGAGCCATCATCCACTACGAGAACTTTTATGTTTTTATAAGTCTGCCCCAAAGCGCTTTTTATCGCTTCCACAATCATTTTTTCTCGATTGAATACAGGAATAATGATACTGATCAATGGGGTGCGATTATAGTTTGTGCCTAACAAGTTGAAATACCAATCTTTATTACTTATACTTTTTGACAAGCTAAAATAAATTCTTAAGTTGACAGCCGGACTTTAGAAAATAATGTTCACCCCTGTTTAATGAGCAAGGAAGCCGGACAAGAGAAAAATATTAAAACAGATCAGTTCATACGTCCATAAAAAAACATGCTGCCGTTGGTGAGAGTATTGCCATATAACAAGCGCGGCACCTGTGCTCCGTATAACCGGCTTGCTTTTATTATCTGTAATGACTTTTTCTGCCAAATTCCCCTTCACATTAAGCGCAATTACATGGTGGAGAAAACCCGGTGACACCGAGCCTGAATTGTCTCGGCTTGAGGGAAATGAAGCTTTCTTGAATAGATTGGCCACGTTCCTTACTACCGTCCCGTAATTAGTTAGCGGCGGATGAGCTTGTCGCTGGCAATACGTCCCCCAGATTTCCCTGATTGGCGTGGTATCAATTTGATTTCCAAGCCACAACCAACGGCATCAGCATATTTGAGGAGTGTTGCAATTGATGGAGAATGCTTTTTGCTGCCCCCTCCAGATTCCAGTCGTGCAATAGCAGGGGTTTTTGTTCCCATGCGCTCAGCCACTTCTGCTTGAGTCAGTCCGGCGTTGCTTCGGGCCTTTATCAGTTCGTCAAATAGAACAAATTCAGATTCTAACGCATCGTATTCTTTCTTAAATGCAGGATCTCGCATCCATTCATTTATCATTTCATCATGGGTTTTCATGGCGAACCTCCTTTAATCTTTGACGTGCAATTTTCAACTCCTTTTGCGGGGTCTTTTTGGTTTTTTTGATAAATGCATGCAGAAGAATAATCTTATTACCCACGACTGTGCAGAAAAAAGTACGTCCAATACCTTCGTTACCCTTGACTCGAATTTCAAATAGTCCGTGGCCCATTGAGCGGGTAAATGGCATCCCCAGATTTGGCCCGTATAGTTTTATGCGTTCAGTCAATCTCGCATAAAAAGCTCTAATCCCAACCGGCCAACTATCAATAATTTTACGAACATTTTCGCTATAATAGGTGATCTGCCATCCCATAAATAAAGTTAACATATTTGTTAAGTATGTCAAGAGGCAATACTATACGCCATAATTTTGGAGAGAACATCCGGCGCATCAAGCCCGGATTATCTCGGCATGAGGGAAATGAAGCTTTCTTGAATAAATTGGCGCGTAGATCCACGCAGTCTCGCGGGCCATCAAGCGAGGGGGAAAATTTGTAGAAGAGAATGATGTTAAACTATTAAACTAACTCCGTTAGATCAGACGGTTAAATGGCCCGTGAAAATCGGTGTTTATTTTCCTCTTTTTCACGACACATTGAAACTTCCTTGACCTGTAGCTTCCAACAGTGCTATAGAAGTCAGCGTATGGTGCTTGGGAGTGCCGTTTCAATCCAAATCGCAAAAAGCGATTTCCTATCAGCTATTGCCGATTGTTATGACAAGGACATAATATGCATATTCGGCCCCACGGATTTCAGGGAACAGCGCCCCATAAACCCTGAAAGCATAATCATCTATGAGGCCACGGTACCCTGCATGCCTTGCTCCTTTGTCTATAAAACCCGCCATGAGTGCCATCATTCACCACGGTTTGAATGCCTGCAAAAGATTACTGTGGGTCGGGTATTTTTAGAAGTGGCAAAGAAAATAGAGATAAATCTTACCTAAATCCTGAATACAGAATTTAGTAAAGATTCAAAGACTGTTGACATGAGAGACATTACATGAATACACTTTATATACTTGATGCCCCGGACCGGGATATACATTTACATCATTATGTGCTGGAAGGACTTAAACAGAGAGGCTTTTCACCGATAGTTGTATATTTTACAGGGAGTGTAGCTTCTTCAAAACTGGCACAGCAGGGACACAGGGCTGTCAGCCTCAATCTCAGTACCCGTGGGTACAAGACATTCAATCCCGGACCTGTTTTTCGGTTAAATAAACTTGTTCGGAAAACCGGCGCTTCTCTCCTGCATGTCCAGCGCCACCGTGCCCTTATCTATGCGGGACTTTCCTGTAAGTTTACTGGAAAACCGCTTATTTATACCATCAGCTCTACCCAGCTTATAAGGAATGCCATGAGGCGTTTTGCCTTCAGGATAATTTCACCCAATCTGACCCGGATGATAGCGGCAAGCCAGGGAGCTAAGGAAGATTACCTGAACAGAACGGCTTATCCTGCTGAAAAAATAGAAGTTGTATCCAACGGAATTGATATCGAGCCTTACCAGATAAATGTGGATAGACACGAGGTGAGGAAAAAGTTCGGATTGCCGGTAAAGGGCTTTATTTTTGGCATGGCCGCAAGGTTTAAAAAGGCAAAAGACCAGCCGGGGCTGATCAGGGCATTTGCAAAGGCACTTCCTGAATTAAACAACAGCTTTCTGGCACTGGCCGGCGATGGCCCCAGAGAGAAGATGATAAAAGAAATTATACATGAGCTGTCTATCGAGAAGAGAGTTATTCTTACTGGTAGAATAGATCCATCACACATACCATGCTTTTTAAAATCACTTGATGTTTTTGTGCATCCTTCTTTCAGAGAGGGCATGCCTGCATCGGTACTTGAGGCCATGGCAGCAGGCCTTCCGGTTATTGCAACAGATGCTGAAGGGGTGACTGATATCTTTGATTCAGACAAAGACTTTGGACGAATGATTTTGCGAGGAGACATAGACGGCTTTGCCAATGCAATGATGGAATTATACGGTTTATCTGAAGAACAGCGTGAGCTGATGGGCAGACATAGTATGGAGCGTTTGAAAGAAGGTGGTTTTACAAGGGAACAGATGGCGGCAGGGACAGTAGAGGTCTACAAGAATATTTTAGCAGAAGATACACGCCGTTGAGTCCTATCAAAAGTCCTGATACGCATTTATTAACTGGATCCAGAATACTGGACCAATATGGCGATGAGATCTTCTATATGCTTCTGCCATGTAAACTTTTGAGCTACACGACATGCCTTTTCACCTAATAGTCTTCTCTCTTGCTTGGAAAGCGCCGTAAATGCCTCAATGGTGCTACCTATGGCCTCCGCTTCAGGTCTCTCAATTACTAACCAGGGGGCTACAATTCCTACCACCTCCCCTGCCCCGTTGTGTCCAGTAGTAAGAGCAGGGGTCCCGCAGGCCATGGCCTCTAGAGTGGTATTGGCGAATGGGTCGTAATGGGTAGGGAGTACAAAGAGGTCTGCCAGGGCATATACTCGTTCCATATCTTTCACATATCCCAGCCACTTGACATTTTGACCCAGGCCCATCCCTTCTATTCTTTTTTCCAGGTCCCTGTTCCCCATCGACCCTGCCACTAACAATATAAAAGGCTGTTCTCTGAACTTGGCAAGAGCGGACAAAAGTTGGCTCAAACCCTTGCGGCGCAGATCAGAGCCCGCAAAAACAAAGACTGTGGTATCATCTGAAATGCCCATTGTTTTTTTTGCTAAAACCCGATCCTTTTGAGTCATCGGGCGAAACCGCTTAAGATCTACTCCATTGTAAATAACCGTGACTTTCTCAGCACCTCTGCTGTAGTAATATTGCACCTGGTTTTTTACTAACTGGGAATTAGTTATGATGGTCTTGGCCTCTTTGATTGCCTTGGCCTCCATCCAGAGAAGCAGCCTGTGTCTGGGCCTTAGGCGTCTGAACTTAGTACTTTTCTGATAACCCAGGTCCAGCCATGCGGCATGCAACGGATCTGATATTCTAAGGACGTCTACCGGGGCCACTCTTGAAAGGCCATAGCTTACTTCAAAATCGCCTGCTTTAAGGACTTGGCCGGCATTCAAAAAAAAACTCAAATTTTTAAGAATGCTCCCCCTTCCCCACACAGGGGCCCTGGAGAACAGCAGCCCCGGCAAAAGAGACTTGTCCGCCACTACTGTCACGTTGTAGCCCATCTTTGTCAACCAGGTACACACGTTAGCACAGTAAGCTTCCGCACCTCCAAGCCCCAGCCCACACTCTCTCCGCACTACAGCTATTCTCAACGTTCCATCCTATTAACAATCTTCTAATCACTGCTGGCCCAGGTCTGATACAGTTCCTGGTAAAGGGCGCTGCTCTCGATTAACTCCTCATGGGTCCCGCGATCCATTATCCGACCCTGGTCGATAACTATGACCTGGTCTGCGTGGATGATGGTTGAAAGCCTGTGAGCAATTACAATGGTTGTCCTGCCCTTCATTACTTCATCAAGGGCCTTCTGGATCGCCTTTTCAGAGACGCTGTCAAGGGCGCTTGTGGCCTCATCCAATAT
>JAUXDR010000292.1 GCA_030618205.1 Deltaproteobacteria bacterium
TAGATATATAGAAAGGCCAGCTCCTCAAGTTCCCTTTTGATCCAGCCGATCCCAAGGCGACCTGCCAGAGGGGCATAGATATCCAGGGTCTCTCTGGCGATCTTGACCCTTTTGTTATCCTTTTGATATTCCAGGGTACGCATGTTATGGAGCCTGTCAGCAAGCTTCACCAGCAAGACCCGGATGTCCTTCGACATGGCAAGGATCATCTTGCGGGTGTTTTCCGCCTGTTTTTGGATCTGGCTCTCGAACCGGATTCTGCTGAGCTTTGTAACCCCATCCACGATCTGGGCCACGTCTTTGCCGAACATCTCCTCCAATTCCTCCACGGAAGCGAGGGTGTCCTCTACCGTGTCATGCAGGAGACCGGCAGCTATACTGGCCAGGTCCAGATGCAAGTGTGTCAGAATGTGGGCCGTTGCCAGGGGATGCGAGAGATAGGGTTCGCCGGAAAGTCTTGTCTGCCCCGCGTGGACCTTGGCGGAGTATATGTAGGCCTTTTCTACCAGACTGGTGTCTATATCCGGAAGGTAGGAATGTATCCCGTCAAGTATGTCGTTGAGACGGATCACCGGAGTATTTCAACGGCCTTTTTAACGGCTTCGTTCTTTTTTGCTGAGATGGTCTCGCCTGTAGCGCGACTTCTGATTTCCACCTCATCTTTTTCTTTAAGTCGCTTGCCCACAACAATTCTTAACGGAATCCCCAACAAGTCCGCATCTTTGAATTTTACACCGGGACGCTCTTTGCGGTCATCGAGCAGGACATCTACACCCTGGGCCATCAATCCATTGTAGAGATCTTCAGCAGTCTCTGACATCATAGTGTCTTTGACGTTAAGCAGGGAAATTATTACCTCAAATGGAGCGATTGGTATTGGAAAGATAATACCGTTTTCATCGTAATTTTGCTCTATGGCCGCTGCTACTGTTCGTCCTACTCCGATACCGTAACAACCCATGACGGCGAGCTGTTTCTTTCCATCGGCGTCCAGGAATGTAGCACCCAGGGCCTCACTATATTTGGTCCCGAGTTTGAAAATGTGCCCAACCTCTATGCCGCGTTTAAGTTCTATCCTCCCTTTACATCTTGGACAGGGATCTCCTTCAGTAATGACCCTGATGTCGGCAAATTCCGGCATGGAAACGTCTCTGTCCCAGTTTACCCCGGTAAAGTGGGCATCAGGTTCATTTGCGCCTGTTACGAAATTCTTGAGTGTGGAAACGTCTTGATCCGCCACGACCTTAAAGCCCTCGGAAAGGCCCACCGGCCCTGCAAACCCGACAGGCGCTCCGGTAACATTTCGGACCGTGGCTTCGTCGGCAAAATTAAGATCTTCCACTCCTAAAAGGCGCTTAAGTTTCACGTCGTTCAGCTCATGGTCGCCCCTTATGAGGGCCGCAACAGGTCTATCGTCAGCAATCACTATGAGAGTTTTGACCAAACGATCGGCAGATACCTTTAGGAACTCAGTCACTTCCTCCACTGAGCGTTTTCCCGGGGTACTAACCTTGGTGATTTGGTGATTTGGTGATTTGGTGATTTGGTGATTTGGTGACTGAATGACTGGGGCAAGTTCAACATTGGCTGCATAATCACAGGATGTGCAACAGGCTATCTGGTCTTC
>JAUXDR010000238.1 GCA_030618205.1 Deltaproteobacteria bacterium
GATTCTGCCTGTTATCCTGAAAAAGTGCTCGACCTCTTCCACAGGCTTTGCAAATATACCTATGAAACTCAGAAGCAAAGGGAAGTAACATATCATTGCCGCTATGAGGAGCCTGGATGTCAATCCATCACCAAGGAACAGGAATATTATGGGTGCAACCGCCACTATGGGATATGCCTGGAGGTTATAGGCCGCTGTGCGCGTGAGGTTGCCGGGCCAGGTACTTAATCGGCCCACGAGCCCGACTGCCGTTGCAAGTACAATGGCAAGCATATGTCCTGCTATTGCAACAGCCAGGGTATCCAGCACTGCTTTTACGTAAAGCAGGCCATTCTGACTAGCCACCTGTAACACTTCCAAAGGCGGCGGTATTAGGTAGTCAGAAAAACCGTATACTATCTTTACGCCCCATAGCAGGCCTAAACCCGTTGCATAAATAGAGATGAATTGAAACAGGCGCTTCAGGGTTCTCATGGCCGGGGCTCACTGGTGCTTGCTGCGGATCTGAGGATTGCGTAGACTCGTTCTTGCACCAGCTCTTCCGGGGTCTCCATGCCCTCTTGCTGGTCGAGGCCGGTTATTTTATGGATTCTATTAGTGCCGGCTGTGGAGCCGTGGGGAAGGACATGGATAGTCTGTGAAAAACGGGCTACTTCAAGGGCATTATGGGATATATAGAGAAATGTCTTTTGAGGAAACAGGGTTTTTAATCTTTCAAGGATGTGGTTCCGGGTAGGCTCATCCACATTGGCGAGCACTTCATCTGCTATCAGCAGATCAAATTCCTGGACCAGATATCTGGCAAGATTTATTCTGTTTTTCTGTCCCATGGACAGCCCTGAAAAGCGGCTTTCCAGATGGGCCTCCATTCCATAATCCTTTAATATAGTAGCAAGGAGTGAGGCCTTGGAGGCCGGGGTCACAGACCTGAGATGTGCGCCGACCGTATTCCATCCCGGTATGCGTTCTGTATTGTGGGTGTATAGGACGCGCCTGGCATTCGGGATATCAATGTCACCTTGCATTGGGGAAAGTTCCCCACTGATAAGCCTTGCCAGTGTGCTTTTTCCCGTTCCTGAAAGCCCGAATAGGGCAAAAAAACCAGGTCCTTCTATTGACCAGTCAAGATTACTGAAGACAGGAAAATCTGCCCCAGGGTAAGTGTAATGGAGGTTCCTGCAGGCAATGTGCATTTTAAATCATTACCTATGATTTTTTTATCACCGTTTGCCCTTGGCTGATTTTACGGCTTTTTTGCTCTTTTTGCGTCTCTTTTTAATGATCTTCTTGACTGTTTTGTCAAGCACGTCTTTTTTTAGCCTGATTATGTCGGATTCTGCTCCGAAGATCACGTGTTTCAGATACTCAAACCCGAACTGCATGAGGGCCACATCGTCTTTCAGTATCTTCTTGAGGGTATTATCATCCACTGCAAACGAGCCGAGAAAAGGGCTCTCAAAGACGAATTGCCTGAATCGCTCCATGTTGGTCGTGACCATAAAAAATAGTTGCCTTGCCTTTTCAGGCATCTCAGTCCCTTCACCAAAGGAGCGCTTGCGCAGAAGGAGATCGAGCCATCCGCGGTTCATTGAGTCATAGAGGTCGGCCTCCTGGTCTGCCCTCCAGGAGTCAACAGTCCACTCGGTGGGTTCCTCAAATCCTTTGCAGTGGTCCTCTTTGACTACAAAAAAGAACTCCTCTTCCTCTCCTTTGAGCTTATCCTGTTGTCTGAGGCTTGCAATTCCTATGGGGTAGTAGCGACAGCAGACAGGACGGTCGGAATAGATCTGGCAACCTTTCGGGCTGACAAAGGGACAGCGCCCTCCTTCTTCTTCCAGCATCCTGAGTCTGGCAATTGGCAGTTCTGTCTGGCCAAGTATCTCAGGTGTCGTATAGAGTTGTAAAAACATATCCGCTGTGAGACCGAGCCTGTTCTTGATTCGAACTATATCGTACGGAGTGAGAATAATATTTACGTTGTGGCAGCACCGGTTGAAACAGGATATCCCGGGGTAACAGCGGAAATTGAACGTGCTGTCCTTCTCAAGGCGGACAGGATCTATCACCCCTCCGGGCTCACCCATTTTGAGGGCGCTGTCGACTTCTTTTTCAATGTGTTCAAGTGTCATTTTGTCTTATACCGTTACATGTGTTCTGGTTAATGCAGGATGAATTGCCAGTAGTGGCCCGTAATTAAAGAATATCGCCCCATTTTATTGCTTGGTCAAGGCACAATGCAGGACTATAACACAGGTTGTTTGTGGCGAACACACTGTTTGCATATTTGTAATAGTACATTGACCCTTCGGCATCAAGGAGGAGGGAATTTATTCCCGTCATGAAGAAATGTTTCCCCATAGTAGGGGATTAGCTGCCCTTGGCCGGATTCCGAAAATGATTCTATTGAAGTCTGATCTGTTGTAAAATGT
>JAUXDR010000073.1 GCA_030618205.1 Deltaproteobacteria bacterium
CCCGACTTAAACCTGGCGGAAGGAAGAAACTTAGCGACGGGCTCGAAGCCCAAGGCTTAATCCTTCTCATCCGACATGATGATAGTTTTACCGAAAAAAAGATAGCCATTTGGTCTTAAGCTTGAACATACAATTGTCTTAACTTTGAACATACAAGGCTAATCGCTCAAATTAAGTTCTTACAATGCTGAATTTTGACAGAGTCGGCGAGATGACTATTGCAGCATTGCTGGCCTCTATAGGCTCGGGCTTTGTTGTGGCCTACCAGTACGAGGTGGCAGACCCTTTTGTAACCAGCGTCGCCATCGAAGCAATACTTCCCTTTGGTGCCTTCTGGAGGGCCCTGCACTTCTGGACCAGCCAGGCATTTTTCCTTCTACTTATTTATCACGCATGGCAAAGCATTGATGATCTGCCAAAAATCTCTATCCGGCCCTCAGGTCGCAGACAGTGGACTGTCCTGAGCCTTACCATCCCCATGAGTATCCTTGCCCTGTTTACCGGATATGTTCTGCGGTATGATGGAACAGGTCAGGCTGCGGGCACAATTGCCGAGCACCTCCTGCTGAAAGTCCCACTGATTGGATCAGGACTAAATCGTTTCCTGATGGCGAGCACAGATGAGGGTTTAAGCCGTATCTACCTCATGCATCTGCTCCTTACAGCCCTGTTATGGGGGCTTGGCACCTGGTATCACACCCGTCGTGTGATCCTAAGCCGGAAGATTTTTCTGAGCATTCTAGCCGGTTCTATTGCAGTGGCCATTCTGTTTCACGCACCGATAGACCTCCCTGGAAAAAATATTGACCTGATACAGGGCCCGTGGTTCTTTCTGGGAATACAGGAACTCTTGCGACACTTTCCGCCACTCGGAGCTGGAATTCTGTATCCACTGATACCAGTGATCGCCTTCTCATCGCTACCCTGGGCGAGCAACAGGAAAATACCTCTTTCGCTCCTTATTGGATGGCTTGTGACTTACTTTGGCTTGAGCTTGGCTGGCTGGTTGAGGTCAGCCTGATGTATTGTCCCAGGACTGATTATACTGCAAAAAGTCCTGGAAGGAAGGCTTCTAGTGTAGTATCTCCAACCTGAAAATCTGTAAGACGGCGCATGAAGGCCCTGAATCGTACCTGTTCATTGGGAGACACTAGAAAACCCGGCAAGGCCCTGTTTGAGATAAGCCCATTTACCGTACCAGGACTTTCAAACCGATTATTTACCAATTCGCTTAATATGTCCAGTAGGTTTCCAGACACCCCTTCTTTGTCCAGGTGCTCTATGATCTGGTAGACGGCAAGATTCACTGTAACAAGAAAAGACTCCATATCCGCCTCGCCACCGTATTGGCAGACCTCCCTTGAAGACATTGCCCTGCATGCAAAGGGACGGTGCTTATAGACACTACAAAGTCCTTCCTGGTCCAAAAAAGGGCAGACTCCTTCCCCGTGTTCTTCTATATCTGAGGGGATCTCCTCCTGCCTGAGACAGATATCCGCTATTTGATTAGTGCTCAGGCCCGGCCTGTAAATCGGTCTCGCTGTTGCTGAGTACAGCAACTTCTTAAGATCGAGATTATCAAAAAAAGAAGCGCGTAGCAGGTGTCCGGCTTCAAGTGAGGTGGCAACTATATTTACAGTACAACAAACATGGCAACCCGGCCTGCAAGCCAGGGAAAAGCCTTTAAGGAACCGGTCATAAAAGGAATAGATGGCGGCAAGGACCTTGAACTTGTTTGAATCATCTATACAAATCATAACAACTATGAAGCATTCTTCATTTTTCAGCTTACATTTTTTCTAGTTTTTTGGAAAGTGCCTAACCCAGACAAGCCGGGACCAAACAGGTTTGAAGTTAAAAAAATTGATCACCCTGTCGCCCTGCCGACCGTAATGGCGGACAGATCACAATTAGTTCAGTTTATCCAAAGTCTGTCTGATAACATTATATGGCTCCGAAGCAAAGAATCATAACGTGTCCGTGACTCGGAGGTCGGAGGTCAGAGGTCAGGGATCAGAGGTCGGGGATTGGAGTCCACGAACTACGAACTATGAACCACAAATCCTGGGTCTTTTCAGTACGTGATAACGGCATTGGAATCGACCCGGAATTCTTCGATTGCATCTTCACAATATTCCAGCGTCTGCATAAAATGAACAAGAATCATATACAGATATTCTTAACTCTGCACTCATTAGTGTAAGCCCAAAAATAGAGAGTGCCAATGAATACGCAATCCAAAATCATAAAAGTCTTGCTGATTGAGGACAACCCGGGAGATGCCCGGCTGATTCAGGAGATGGTCTCTGAGGTAGGCGGCGCTGCGTTCGATCTGGAGCACGTCGGCGGCCTATTAACAGGGCTGAAGCATTTTGTTGCTGCAGGAGACATTGATTTAGTCCTGTTGGATCTGGGACTGCCTGACAGTTCGGGATTTGATACGTTCACCGGTTTACAGGCCCAAGCACCAGGGGTCGCGATTGTCGTGCTGACAGGTTTTGAAGATGAGACGATTAAAAATAAGGCATTGCAGGCAGGTGCTCAGGACTATCTCTCAAAGAACCAACTGGATAGCAACTCGCTGATTCGCTCCATGCGCTATGCTATCGAACGTAAGAAGGCCGAAAGGCGCATCGAGCACCTGAACAGCGTGCTCAAAGCCATCAGAAAAGTCAATCAGTTGATTGTGATGGAGAAGGACAGGGATAGTCTCCTCCAGAAAACCTGTGATGCCCTGATAGAAACACGGGCCTACAATGCCGCATGGCTGGGATTTTTGCAAGATGACGAAACATTTGCCACGGTTGTGGGTTCTGGTTTCAGTGAAAATGTTACCCGTTTCTGCCGACACGTCATGAACGGCAAGCATCCTCCTTGCATAAAAAAAGCGCTTACTCAGAAGGACCATCTTGTACTCTTTAACAAATCCAGAGAGTGCGGGGATTGCTTCTTCAAAGACGCATGTGCAAGCAAAGACGCTGCAATCATCCGGGTCGAGCACGCAGATCGGTTTTTTGGCCTGCTTGCCGTATTGCTTGCACCCGATGTCACTGTTGATGACGAGGAGAAGGAACTATTGCAGGAGGTAGCCGGCGATATAGGCCTTGCCCTCCATAACATGGAGCTGAAGGAGTCACGCAGGCAGGCAGAGAAGGAACTGGCGAAATACCGCGATCACCTTGAAGTGCTGGTCAAGGAGCGAACGCGCGATCTTGAGGTCGCCCAGGAGGAACTGATCAAGCGCGAAAAGCTGTCCGTGCTCGGCCAGCTCACAGCCACTGTGAGCCATGAGATCCGCAACCCTCTGGGGGTAATCCGCTCATCAGCCTTCTATCTTCAGCGAAAGATAGGTGGCGCTGTAGACGAAAAAACTGCCAAGCACCTTAACAGAATCGAGGAGCAGGTGTCCTTATGCGATACCAATCGTCGGTGATCTGTTGGAATACACACGGGGGAGGTCTTCCGAGGCAATTCATGGAGAATCAATGTAAATAATGCGCTCCAGGCAATTACCGCACGACATGACAGCCTGAACGAAAAACAAGGCCCTTATCAACCCCAAGTTAAGGTATCAACTTCAGTTGCCGATAACGGAATACGTATAGAAGTTACCGATAACGGAATCGGGATGGATGACAAGACTGCCAGCCGGGCTTTTGAACCGCTGTTTACCTCGTCGGCAAGCGGAACCGGCCTGGGGCTTGCCATTGTCCGTAAGATAGTTGAGGAACACGGTGGCCATGTCTCCCTGGACAGCACACCAAACCGCTGGACAAAGGTAACCCTCGTGATCCCGGCAGGGACACAGGAAATAACCTTAAAAGGAACCACCCATGAAGGGGCGAATATTACTGGTTGACGATAACGAGGAATTTCTGGACAGCACCAGAGATGTATTGGATGACGAGGGTTACGAGGTCGTAACGGCCACCAGCGGCGAGGAAGGCATCGAGCTGGCCGGTGCCCAGACCTTTGATGTTATTCTCATGGATATAAAGATGCCAGGGATGAACGGTGTGGAAAGCTTCATTGAGATGAAGAGGCGCAACCCCGGCGTCAAGGTCATCATGGTTACGGCATACAGCGTGGAAGACCTGATGCGGCAGGCGCTGGATGAGGGCGTGTTCGCTGTCTTGAGCAAGCCCCTTGACATGGACGATCTGTTTCGCACGATCGAGGATGCGAAAAGGGATGGAAATGGCGGCTTGGTCCTGGTCGTGGACGACGACAAGGAAATTTGCAATAACTTCGTGGATATTCTGGGCGAACGGGGTTATGAGGTTATTGCGGCGTACGATGGCGAAGAGGCTGTTACAAAAGCAAAATCGAACAGCTTTGATATCCTATTGCTTGATATGAATTTACCACTCCTGAACGGTCTGGAGGTCTATCGTCGCATAAAAACGATACAGCCGAATATCGTGGCTATCATCGTCAGCGGCTATGCGCAGGAGATGGATTCACTCATTATGCAGGCCCTGAGCGAAAACGCCCATACCTTCCTGAGAAAGCCGGTCAATATGGAGCAGTTGCTGGGCCTGGTTAAAGGCATATGCTCTGAACTACGCAAGAATACCTATCACAAACCCGGAGGTGACCGGCCATGATCGCCAATACGATTCTTATTGTCGATGATGACAGTGATCTGTGCGACAACCTGACTGATATTCTTCAGGATGAGGGCTATGAATTGCTTAATGCCGCCACATGCGCCGAAGGATTGAAACTGGCGAGCGAACGAAGACCAAAGGCAGCGCTCCTGGACGTAAGATTACCGGATGGTTCGGGTACGGAGCTGTTGACCCAACTGAAACAAACAAACCCTGATTGTTTCTGTATCATGATAACAGGGTGTCCGGACCTGAATTTCGCTGTGGCTGCGCTGGAAAAGGGGGCGTTCCAATATGTGCGAAAGCCTGTCCAGCCGACAAAATTATTGAAGCTTTTAGAAGACGTCTTTGAAACAATCAGCCTCAGGGAAAAGGAACAACAGGCTAAGGAGGCATTGCGGAAAAGAAACAAGGAACTGGAGGGAATTAACAAGCGGCTTAACATGATCGTCACTTCGGCGAAAAGGCTTGCGAGTAGCTCACGTTTAAAGGGATTTGGTCCGCTCCTTGAGATCGGTCCGCTCCTTTTAAAAGAATTTACCAAGAACCTGTCAGCCGAGGGTGGAAGCCTCTATATCTGCAAAGAAGACTCCCTTTTCCTCGTTGATTCACTCGGCCCCCGGCATGCGCCTTCCACAATCCCCTTCCCTTTGAGAAAAAACAGTGTCTTCGAACGTATAATAACTACATGCGAACCGATTTTCATGGAAAATATCAATGAAGAAAGCGATATAATCCCAAGTGGCTGGGATGGCTATAAAGAGGGTTCGCTCCTTGTATTTCCACTACTGGATGAAAATGATAAAATTTTCGGCATCGTCTCCCTTCATTGCAAAACCGAGCCGCCCTTTACGCATCAAGACCGGGAGCTAGGCCTGATATTAGCCTCATACAGTTGCGAGACGATTCGCGCCTCCAGGGCATTGGAGGCATTAAGAAAGAGCGAAGAACGATTCCGCATTGCAGCAGAAAGCGCAAGCCACTTAATTTACGAATGGGACATTGAAAATGGTCATCTTGAATGGTTCGGCAAAATTGATGAACATCTTGGATATAAACCGGGTGAATTGCCAAGAACCATAGAGGCATTGAAAGACATAATCCACCCTGATGACCTTGACCGCATGACGGCCTCTATTGAAAAGCATATAAATACCTTTGAGCCTTATCATGAAGAGTTCCGTGTATTTGGAAAGGATGGGACCGTCCATTATTGGTGGAATCGCGGCACTGTTATTTTGGATGAGAAAGGCAACGCCTCAAAATGGATTGGGGTCCAAACAGATGTCACCGAGGAAAGGCGACTCAGAAACCAGCTTCAACAATCCCAAAAAATGGAGGCCATCGGGACCCTTGCCGGAGGCATTGCCCATGATTTCAACAACCTGCTCATGGGTATCCAGGGCCGCACCTC
>JAUXDR010000247.1 GCA_030618205.1 Deltaproteobacteria bacterium
ACTGAAGGTAGAAGGCTAATAGGGACAAATCATGCGTGATCACACAAAACTGCGGGCATTTGAGTTGGCTGACGAGATTGCAGTATTACTTTAGAGGATTTATCTCTGTTCGATCGTTGTGAAATGCTTGAAATCCTTCAGCCTTCAGCCTTCAACCTTCAACCCGAATAGTTACTGCGAAAGTATTGAAACATCAAATATGGTGCGTGTTTAATGTCCAGTAAAACCAAATCAAGGGCCAAAAAAAATACTTCAGACCAGAAGGGAGCCTTTTCCCGGGAAATACTGGGACTTTTTCTCCTGGCAGGTGCAGTATTCGTCTGCGCTTCTTTACTGAGTTATTCCCCTGAGGATCCTTCTCTCAGCCATTATGCACTTAAAGGTTCCAGCAACTGGATGGGGCCTGTGGGGGCCAACTTGGCAGCTTTTTTTATGGAGACGCTGGGGCTTGCTTCATGGTGGATACCGGTAATCCTTACGGCTATGGCATGGTCTCTCTTCTGTTCAAAAAAAGATCGACTCCCTTCGTTCCCATTGTTGATCTTTGGCTGGATGGCCATGCTTCTGGCCACAAGTATGGCCTTTGCCCTATCGTCTACGACTGGCGAAGGCCCGGCTGTCACGCCCATTGCAGCAAGTGGAGGGATTGTAGGTCTCAGTCTTACTAATTTTCTTATTAACTGGATCGGAGAATGGGGAACCATATTGTCAGGAGCGGTCCTGTTCATCACCGGCCTATTGGCTGCAACCACATTTTCCCTGGCAAGTATCTGGCCGGCTATCTCTTCAATCAGAATTCGCGGTCTTTTTCAACGAACCAAGGTTCAAAAGCCCCTTAGTCAGAACATGAGACAGACCTCAGCAAAAGACGCCCATCTTGAAGGACCTGTACTGGATATCCCCAAAATTACCGAATCTCGAAGAAATTCAAGCGTAAAGGGACAAGATGCCAAAGGACATGAGCAATCAAAGTTTCAAATAAGCCCGGTCGCAGGTGACTTTTCTCTGCCGCCCTTGACCTTACTGAATGACCCGCCGGAAGAAAATGAGGAAATAGACAAAGAGGTATATCTCTCCAATGCCCGGTTACTTGAGAAAAAACTCCTGGACTTTGGAGTTGCTGGAAACGTTGTAGAGATATGTCCCGGACCGGTTGTTACAATGTACGAATATTCGCCTGCTCCAGGGATTAAGATCAACAAGGTGGCCTCCCTTGCTGATGACCTGGCCCTGGCCCTCAGGACCCACAGCGTCCGAATAGTTGCCCCTATTCCCGGCAAGGCAGTTATCGGTATCGAGCTGGCAAACACAACCAGGCATATGATCTATTTAAAGGAGATCCTTTCGAGCAATATTTTTCAAAAAACCGGGGGAAGGCTCCTTCTGACTCTTGGACAGGATATTGTGGGTCAGCCTGTGGTTACAGACCTTACCAAAATGCCGCATTTGCTGATCGCCGGCGCTACAGGTACTGGAAAGAGTGTAGGGCTTAATGCCTTGATTTGCTCTCTTCTCTATAACCATTACCCGGACAGGCTGAGGTTCCTTATGATAGACCCCAAGAGGATAGAGCTTTCCCTCTACGACGGGATTCCTCACCTTTTACATCCGGTTGTAAGCGAGCCCAAGGAGGCTACAAGGGCCTTGAGGTGGGCGGTGATGGAGATGGAACGTCGCTATCAACTCCTTGAAGAGGCCCAGGCAAGAAACCTTCAGGGATACAACAAAACCGCTGAAGAGCCTCTTCCCTACCTGATAATCATCATAGACGAGCTGGCAGACCTGATGATAGTCTCTTCCAAGGAAGTGGAGTCAGCAATCACACGTCTTGCCCAGATGGCAAGGGCTGCGGGAATTCATCTCATCGTGGCCACTCAGAGGCCGTCAGTTGATGTACTTACAGGCCTTATCAAGGCAAACTTCCCTGCCAGGATCTCCTTTAAGGTCTCATCCAAAGTGGATTCACGGACCATACTGGACATTATGGGGGCTGAAAGGCTCCTTGGAATGGGGGACATGCTCTTTCTGCCTCCAGGATCTTCCGCCTTGGAGCGCATCCACGGGGCCTATGTGTCTGAAAAAGAAATAGTCCGGGTAGTGGAGTTCCTTAAGGCCCAGGGTGAGCCCGATTATGATCAGACGGTGATTGAACCCATACCCGGAGAAGAGGATTCTGAAACATCAGGTCCGGGCGAGGAGTCGGTTGACGATAAATATGACGAGGCCGTTGAGATGGTCACCCAGACCGGCCAGGCATCCATATCCATGCTCCAGCGCAGGCTGCGTGTGGGCTACAACCGGGCAGCCAGAATGATAGAACAGATGGAGCATG
>JAUXDR010000236.1 GCA_030618205.1 Deltaproteobacteria bacterium
CTTAGGACCTGGAAGAAAGGCTGCTCGAGTATTCGGTGCGAATTATAAATAGCTGTTGAATGTTCGGTATTGGGTATTTGTTTTTTCATTCGATGTTGGACGTTCGATGTTCGACGTTCATCTTTCAAAACAACTCCATATGGCATAAATGCAACCCATGAACATTTACCTGGAGTTCATGCAGGCCGCCCTTGACGTAAGCCTCACAGACCTCATCTCTGCTTTTAAAAAGGTATTGGGAAACAGTTCTCTTCCCAGGGTCCTTGAAATCACCAGGGCCAAGGCCAGTCTTTCTGAACGAATGGAATCTATTGCCGAAGAGCTTAACCAGACTGGAAGTATCCGTTTCTTTGAATTATTTTCTTCAGAAGATCGGGAAATGATCGTCGTTACGTTTCTGGCAATACTTGAGCTTGCCCGGTTGGGAAAGGTGCGTCTTTTGCAGGAAAAACCAGGGGGAGACATCCTGGTACTTTTGAGGCATAGCTAGTGTCTGAACGAAAAAGCAGTTCAGACACAATTTTGAATGCTGAATGCTGAATGCTGAATTGCGGAAGAAGATTTAAAAGACATATACCTTAATTCAAAGTTCAATATTCAAAATTCTACATTTAAAAAGAAAGCCCGGTGGGCCGTAAACCCGCCGGGCTTTCCTGTTAGATTTCCTTAATAAACATAAACAAGAAGGCGATATTTCTAATCCGGTTACATCGGTACGATCAGCTTTTCCGACTCCTCATTCCAGGATACGATGATGTACCAGAGGGCACATACCAGAAAGATAAGGGCCAGAGTGCCTCCGTAACCAAGCCAGGTTTCCGGCATATATACAAAGGTGCCGAAGATGCCGTCATTAGTTATGCCCTCATCTATGTATTCTTCCATTCCTTCCCAGTCATGTGCCTTGACCCACCTGTTCATAATGGCATTGGAAATGCCGAAGATGGGCATCACAACCCATAACTTTATCTGTCCTTCACCAACGCGCCAGAGTGTCCCGGTTCCGCAGCCTCCGGCGAGCAATGCACCAAAGCCGAAAATGACACCGCCTACAACGCCGCCCCAGCCGAAGAAGCCCCTGACATAGTGCTCAATCTCCCGGAGTTCAGTAAATTTGATGATCGCAATACCGGCTGCCAGGATGGCTACACTCAGGGCCACAGACTTGGCCATTTTACTATCACCTGTCATATGGGGTTCTCTGAAGCCTTGAATCATGCACCAGCGCCCGCGCTGCATTGTGTATCCCAGCCCTGCCGGGATAATCAAAAGCCCGGCAAGCCGTATCAGAGAGTCATCGTCGCTGGTTGCATAAGCATTAGTCCCCCAGATAAGGACGCCCAGCATCACTAAAGCCAGTATAATCTGGAGGGCTCCAGGAACCTGAAAGGTCTTTGCTCCTCCCGAACCCCAAGTGATATGCTCCATCTCCCAATAAAGGTATTTGATGCCGATTACGGCTCCGACGATAATCCCTATCATCATGGCAAACCCGCTGGCACAAAGATTTCCGACCGAGTTGTAAAAGCCGCCTATGTTACATCCACCGGCCAAGGCAGAACCGACACCCATCAATATACCTGCGAACACCGCCTTTGCCAGCTCCAGCCTTGGGGGAATCCTGAAGGCAAAGTCCCCGCCCAGGCAGGCAGAAATAAAAGCGCCGGCCACAAATCCCAAACCGATAACAGAACCGCTGTGGACGAGAATACTTGCCGGCTGATCTCCCCACATGCCTATGTAATAAAGCATCCATTCACCCCAGTTTCTCACAGCGCCGACCGCACCCCAGGGACGGGCCCAGGCCAGGGACATGATGCTCAAAAGGGCAACAATAATCCCGCAGACATTGGCGTCCCATTCCTCCTGACACAAAACCTTGTAAAGTCTTTTGATCGCTTTTCCAAACATTAATCCATTCCTCCCCCAAAACCTTATCTTCTAAAACTTGACTGCATATCTATATAGTTTGGCATCCTTCATAGCAAGCAAAAAGTAGTTTACACTTTATTCATCCTGTACTTTGGCAGTAAAATTTTAAATTAGAAATTAGAGCTGATTAATCGAGTTGTTATTCAGTTTTTATCCAATTTCCAATTTCCAATTTCCAATTTCTAGTTTCCAACTAACTAAACATTATTACTAACAATTTTTCAAATAGTCTCGTTTAAGTCAGGGCAAATCGATGGCTTTTTCATAGCAGTCTCATCAGGGGCTGTCAAGCCTGATCATAGGTTTCACTAGCACTGAAAACGCACCTGGCTCAGTCAATAACTCTTAACTCTGATTACACTGCAAAAACCCTAAAATATGATTTCGCTCAAAAAGCCCGAGATGCAAGGCGCGAAATTTTCCAGGAATGAGACGTTTACCTTTGAGCCTCTGGGAGTTGCGCTGCCGGCTAACGATGTGCATCTGATCAACTGGGTGGAAAAC
>JAUXDR010000125.1 GCA_030618205.1 Deltaproteobacteria bacterium
GGCGAGGGGCTGAGTCTTATCAAGCCTGCCCGGCAGACAAATCCTTCCTGTGTGATAATCGTGGTTACGGCCTATGGCACCATCCAAAAAGCAGTTGAGGCTTTAAAATTAGGGGCCACGGATTTCCTGGAGAAGCCCGTGGATCTTGAGGCCCTTGTTCAACGTTTTCAGAATCTGTTTCCGTTGCAGGGAATAAAAGACCTTGTTGCTGAATCAGCCAAGATGGTTGAGATACTGCAAATGGCAGACCGGGTGGCTTCCACACCTTTTCCTGTTCTTATTACAGGAGAGACCGGAACCGGAAAGGATGTGCTGGCCCGTTATATTCATCAGCACAGCGGCCGGAAAAAATTCATAGGGCTCAACTGCGCAAGCGTGCCTCAGGAATTGGCAGATTCAATGCTTTTTGGTCATTTGAAGGGTAGCTTCACAGGGGCAATCGAGACACGCAAAGGCCTTCTTTCTGCAGCCAAAGGAGGAACTCTTTTTTTGGACGAGATTGGAGAACTGCCGCTTTCTCTTCAGCCGAAGTTTTTGAGGTTTTTAGACTCTGGTTGTTATCTGCCATTGGGTAGCAGCCAGGAATCAAAAAGCGATGCCCGGATTATTGCAGCAACAAACAAAGACCTGAATAAGGCTGTCAAAGAGGGCTCTTTCAGGAAAGATCTACACTTTCGTCTTACAACCTTTCCTATTCACATTTCGTCCCTTAGGGAGAGAAAAGACGACATTATTCCCTTGGTTAACCATCACCTTGAAAGGGTTGAACAAATGCTGGGCCGGAGGGTCTGTTTATCAGATAATGCAAAGGAGCTTTTTCTTGAATATCATTTTCCGGGAAATGTAAGAGAGCTTTTCAACTTATTGGATCGAACCGCACTTCTGACAGGAGGCAACATTACTGATGACTCCCTCAGATCGTTTTTAAGTCCTCCTTCTGAAGATGAGCCAGTGCCTGGTGATTTCTGGTCGGAAAGCAGGGGCCATGTCTTGAAAAGGGAAAAAGAACTTATAGATGCAGCTTTGGCAGCAACTGGGGGAAACAAGGCCGCTGCAGCCCGCGCTCTTAAGGTCAGTTACAAGACCCTTCTTAATAAGATGAAAAAATTAGGCTTATGAGGCCCGGCATCCTTTTTTAAATTCAAAATTCAAAATTTAGAATTCAAAATTGTGTCTGAACGGCCTTTTCGTTCAGACACTAATTACGTTGATTGACATAGGATAGGTTGAACGGTACATTGAAACAGAATTTATAATCTGTCATTAACATAATGACAGTTTTTCTTCTAGGAGAGGAATAGAGGATGTTCGGGTTAGGGATGCCTGAGTTGCTGGTTATTTTGGTTATAATTCTCGTCATTTTTGGTGCTGGTAAGCTGCCAAAAATCGGTGAGGGCCTTGGAAAGGGTATCAGCAATTTCAAGAAGTCCATAAAGGAGAATGAAGAGACTGGGGACGATGTCAGCCAGGACGAAAAGACCGGATCGTCATCCGGCCATGAAAAATAACGACCTTATGAAGGCTGACAATAACTCCGAAGTATAGATCTCAGAACCTGAATCCGTTCTATGAAAGCATCATCTTCGACCTATCAAGATAATCCAATCTGGCGTTTTTTTTCATCGGTTCGTCTGGCTGTATTTCTCTTAATTATTCTGGCCATAACCTCTATTGTCGGTACTGTTATACCCCAGGGAGAATCACTTCAGTTCTATCTGGAAAGGTTCGGTCCCAGCTTTTTTCGAATCATAAAGGTCCTTAATTTAAATGATACTTACCATTCCTGGTGGTATCTGATCTTACTAGGCTTTTTTAGCACTAATCTGGTGGTCTGCACCCTGAGGCGTTTGCCATTTACGCTTAAACTTTACAGGAGAGACAACCTGTCTGTGGATTCCGGGCGTCTGTTAAAAATGCCTTTTAAAAAGGACTGGGAAATAAAAGAGGAACTGGATAATGATTCCACTCAGTCAGTCATCTCAGCATTTAAAAAGGTCGTTGGCAAATTCCATGAACGTTCAGATGTAGATGGGGGCAGGCTGTTTCTGGCGGAACGCGGAAGATGGAGCTACTGGGGTGTATATGGTCTGCATAGCAGCATATTGATTATTTTCTCTGGTGCCCTGGTAGGATTATTTCTGGGGTTCAAGGGCAGCGTCATGTTGCCGGAAGGGGAGACAATAGATCATATTGTGAACAGACAGACAGGAGAGCATATACCTCTTGGCTTTTCAGTCCGTTGTGATCGCTTTAAAATCTCCTTTTACGATAATGGAGCACCAAAAGAGTATCGATCCGACCTGACAGTATTAAATAATGATAAGGAGGTCTTCCATAAGTCCATTGTTGTTAATGATCCTATGGAATATAAGGGTATTACTTTTTACCAGGCAAGCTATCGGGCTATTCCTGAAGTAACCGTGCAGGTCGCCAAGTCTGATACCCCGCAGCGTTCCCTGACTATTTCTGCGTTTCAAAAGGCCTTATGGCCGGAAGAACAACTGAGCTTTGGTTTGATGCAGTATCAGCCCAGTGTCCATGGCAGGCCTGCAGCCCAGATCTGGGTTGGAGACCAGGAAGGCCGGGAAGGTAGTTTCTGGCTTCTAAAGGGAAATAAAAAGGAATTTAAAAAGGGTGAGAACTTGTACAGGATTTCCCTTACTAATGCCAAACAACGGTATCTGACAGGACTGCAAGTCAAGAAAGACCCCGGAGTCTGGATAGTGTGGTTGGGCTGTACGGTCCTCATTGTTGGTTTTGCCGTAGTATTCTGGGTTCCGCATAGACGCATGTGGCTCTGGATAGGTCGCCGGAAGGACAAGACCACTGTGATTTTGTCCGGTCAGACCAATAAGAATAAATTGCAGTTTGAAAAAGACATCAGAAAGATTGAAGAGGCCTTGAATTCCAGTTTAGGAGTACGGCAATGACCTTTTCCAGTTCATATCTTTTCAGTTTAACTACTTTCATATATCTGGGGGCTGCTGCGCTCTATTTGACACACTGGATCTTCAGAGTGCAGAAGGTTGGATTGCTGGCTACGGTCGTCACAGTTGGAGGCCTTGTAATTCAGACGGTCGGATTGGGCCTCAGATGGATAGAGTCTTACCAATTAGGTTATGGACACGCACCGCTCTCAAACCTTTATGAGTCCCTGGTATTTTTTTCGTGGATAACAGTACTGGTTTATTTGATTATAGAATGGCAGGTAAAGCAACGTGTGATCGGGGCTTTTGCAACTCCATTTGCATCCCTCTCCATGGCCTATGCATCTTTTAGCCCTAATATTGAAGATAAAATACAGCCTCTCATACCAGCTCTTAAGAGCAATTGGCTCATTGCCCACGTTGTCACGTGCTTCCTTGGATATGCCTCTTTTGCTGTTGCCTGCGGACTCGGTATTATGTACCTTTTTAAAAATAGATTCAGCGGGGCATCAGAGGGGATTATTGGTGTTATACCTGATTGCAAAGTCCTTGATGAGTTGATACACCAGACAATAATCTTTGGTTTCCTCTGGTTGACCCTTGGTATAATTACAGGGGCTATTTGGGCCAATGATGCGTGGGGTACCTATTGGAGTTGGGACCCAAAGGAGACCTGGTCATTGATAACCTGGTTTGTATATGCTACGGCCCTTCACGCAAGATTCGTCAGGGGGTGGGCCGGTCGCAGGATCGCCTATATATCGATAATAGGTTTTGTTTCAGTGATGTTTACATACTTTGGGGTGAATTTTCTGCTTTCGGGTTTACATAGTTACGGATCACAGTAGGGATTGAAGGATTAAAGGATTATAGGATTAAAGAACCATATTCTTTATCTGAAATACTAATAGTTTTGCAAAAGGCTCAAGAGAGGTTTAAATGTTTGGCTTAGGAACACAAGAGCTGTTGGTTATCCTGGTAATTGCCTTTTTTATCTTTGGGGGCAAGAAGCTTCCTGAAATAGGGGCGGGACTTGGAAAGGGGCTGAGGGCCTTTAAGTCCGGTTTGAAGGACCTTGAAAATGAGGTCGATTCGGAAAAGCTTCTAGATAACAAATCCAGCAGTTCATCAAAAACAGAAGACAAGAAAAAGGTTTAGCAGCTTTACAGATTGTGTAGTATGCCTTTCTTCAAGCAAGCCATGATCCTCGCCGCGGGTCTGGGTACACGCTTGCAGCCC
>JAUXDR010000206.1 GCA_030618205.1 Deltaproteobacteria bacterium
AGGGCCTTCTCTGCCCTGATAAATGGGAATATATTGGTGACACCACACGTAGCTCTACAAAGCCCTAATGAATTCCTGACATCCGAGTCTTCTGTGAAGGGCCAAAGGCAGGCCAAAATTCCCTGGTTAACAGAAGAGCTTATACTCAGATCACGGAAAAACCTCGAGGTCAGGGGAGGGCCTTCTCTTGCCAGCATCAGGTGGAATGAACAGTCTGAGCAAATATCTACTCAATTTCCAGCCCAGGTCACTGCCCTGGGATTCTGGCCCGACAAATCACCCAAAGTAAGTTATATTGTTTTGCTCGACGGCGTAAAAATTGATCCTCGTGAACGCAGGGGCACTTTAGGGCGAGCACTAATAGTAGCAAAACAGGCGGCACAGATACCATTGAAAGACAAATGGCGAACGGTGAAAAGCAAAGAGACCCAAAAAGAACTCTCCAGGATGCCAAATCTTAAGGGAAAATCCGTAAGACAGGCCTTGGATATTCTGCAATCCATAGGCATTTCCACCAAGCTCAAAGGTGTAGGGACTGTGATCGCACAGAAACCAGGATCAGGAATACCTCTTAAGGGTGTGAAGGTCTGCAGTATAACCTGCAAATGATGTTTGGTAATACACGGCACGAAAGGACATTGCGGGATATGTTAGAAGTGCTGAGACCTGCTGTTTCTATATTACCTGAGTTGGATGACGTAAAAATCAGGGGCATATCCGCAGACTCCAGACAGGTAAAGCAGGGATACATATTTGTTGCAATTCCCGGCACGGAATTTGATGGAAGACAATTTATCAATGATGCCGTTGTGAAAGGAGCCTCTGCCCTGTTAATGCCAAGCCAAGATGTCCATCGTTACGTCAAGACCGTTCCTGGAGCACTTCCTGTTATAGGAGTGGACGACCCCAGGCTTTCAACCGGTCTTCTGGCGAGTGCCTTTTATGGAAATCCCAGTGAAAAAATGGCCCTTATAGCCATTACAGGCACTAATGGTAAGACTACGATCACATACCTCCTGGAAGGTATTTTCAGCAAAGCCGGGCTGAATCCTGGTGTAATCGGGACTGTAAACCAGAGACATTGTGGCATGGAGGTACCTTCTGAACTCACTACCCCCGATGCCATAAAACTGCAGGAGATCCTGGCCAACATGTCGGAGCAAGGGGCAAAGGCAGTGGCCTTAGAGGTATCTTCCCACGCCCTTGACCAGCAGAGGATCTCAGGATGTAGTTTCGCAGCGTCTATTTTTACCAATCTGGGCCGCGATCATCTGGATTACCATCAAGACATGGAGCAATACTTCCAGGCCAAGGTAAAATTGTTTTTGGAGTATCCCTCTGATACGGCAATTATCAACATTGATGACTTCTATGGAAGGCGCCTGTGGGAGATAGTACAAAGGAAAAAGATCAGTTATGGTCTCAGTCCTGATGCCGAGGTAAGACCTGAGTTCCAGTCAATCAATATTGATGGAATAACAGGTGATCTTGCCACGCCCAAAGGGCCTGTTTCCATAAAATCCAAGCTTATAGGTTTGCACAATCTATACAATATCCTTGCAGCAGTGACGGCTTCAATCACCCTTGGGATACATCCCGACCATATTCAGACCGGCATAGAATCAATAATGCGTATCCCGGGAAGACTCGATCCTGTGCATACCCCCCAGGGAGTGACCGCCCTTGTAGACTACGCCCACACTCCTGATGCCCTTGAAAGTGTTCTGAACTGCCTTATCAGATTAGGGCCCAAGCCTCTGATTTGCGTGATCGGCTGTGGAGGAGACAGAGACAGTGGCAAACGTCCTCTCATGGCGCAGGCAGCTGCTTCACTGGCAGATATTGTTGTGCTGACCTCGGACAATCCCCGCACTGAAGACCCTCTTGCCATACTTGATCAGATGTTGAACGGCCTCAGAGACCTTCCTCCCTATCACCCTGCAACCAAAGCTGAAGTGAAGGTAATTCCAGACAGAAGGGACGCTATTTTATGGGCAGCAGAAAAAGCGCGGCCTGGTGCCTGTCTGCTCGTAGCCGGGAAGGGCCATGAAACCTACCAGATAATCGGCAACAAACGACTTGCCTTTGATGATAGTGAAATATTGAAAGAGGCCTTTGGGGCAGAGGACAGAGGTCGGAGGACGGAAAGACAGAAGTCAGAGGTCAGATGTCAGATGTCAGAGGATGAAAGACAGGTGTCGGAGGTCGGAGGTCGGAGGTCGGAGGTCAGAGGTCAGAGGTCAAAGTCAGAGAGTCTTAATGATCAGGGACTTCGATTAAAGGCTTCTCAGGTGGCAACGGCTATTGGAGCCAGGGTCCTTTCTGGTGACCCGGATACAGCAATCCATGGTATATCAACAGATTCCAGATCAGTAAAAAAAGGGAATATCTTCTGGGCACTTTCAGGGGAACGTTTCAATGGTCATGATTTTGTCCTTGATGCTATAAAAAAGGGGGCTATTGGTGCAGTGGTCAGTTCGACCTTCGATTTTCGACCTTTGACTTTAAGCCCTCGATCCCGTCCTATCCTGTTGCAAGTCCAAGATGTGTTAAAGGCCCTGGGAGATTTCGCAGCATGGTATAGGGAACACCTTGGAATCAAGGTGGTCGGCATTACGGGCAGTTGCGGCAAGACCACTACAAAAGAATTGATTTTCTCGATCATGGGAAAAAAATGGAAAGTGGCTAAAACCCCTGGGAATTTTAACAACCTTATCGGACTCCCGCTCAGCCTTCTATCGGCCAAGTCCGATGATTCATGGGCAGTGCTGGAAATGGGAACGAACCAACCAGGAGAAATACACCGGCTGTGTGAAATTGCCAAGCCACAAGTGGGCCTTATTACTACCATACAGCCTGCCCA
>JAUXDR010000178.1 GCA_030618205.1 Deltaproteobacteria bacterium
GGAGTCCTTCACGACATTGAGACGGTCTCAAAGAGGCTCCAGCCCGCAATTACTTCCCGGCTAAAACTGATGGCCAAGATGAACATCGCTGAGATGCGTTTGCCTCAGGACGGGCGCATTAAGGTCCGCGAGGGGCAAAGAGAGATAGACATCAGGGTCTCTTCTCTGCCGACCCTTTTTGGGGAGAGTGTAGTGCTCAGACTCCTCAACCGGGAGGAGGTCCGGCTGGAATTGGAAACTTTGGGGATTTCAGGCGATATATTGGAGGATTTTGAAAAGATAATTTCAAGGCCCTATGGGTTGGTCCTGGTCACCGGTCCGACCGGCAGTGGGAAGACCACTACTCTTTATGGGGTTATGAACCGCATCAATGCCCCTGACAAGAAAATTGTAACAGTTGAAGACCCGGTTGAGTATCAGTTGGATGGGATAAACCAGATCCAGATCCGTCCTAAGATAGGGTTGGGCTTTGCCTCTGCCCTTCGCAACATCCTTAGACAGGATCCTGATGTGATACTTGTAGGAGAGATCCGGGACGCTGAGACTGCCGAGATTGCCATACAGTCCGCACTTACCGGACATCTTGTATTTTCTACCCTCCACACAAACGATGCTGCAAGCGCAATTACCAGGTTGCAGGAGATGGGCGTTGAGTCTTATCTTTTATCCTCCTGTCTACTTGCAGTGATGGCCCAGAGGCTGGTCAGAAAGATCTGCCCGCATTGCAGGGCTGCTTACGATCTGCCGCCTGGTTTTTTCGAGGAGGTAGTCCAGGCCCTTGGGGTGGACAGCACCCAGGCTCCATCCGAGGTCTGGCGGGGTAAGGGTTGCGCTAATTGTGCCAATACGGGGTTTTCCGGTCGTACTGGTATATACGAGCTGATCCAGGTGGATGACGAGATAAGGCGACTGATAGTCAAGGGTGCTGATAGCGGCTCAATCCTTTCCAAGGCCAAATCCCTGGGCATGAGGACGCTTCGTCAAGACGGCCTGCAAAAAGTCCTTGCAGGTCAAACAACCTTTGAAGAGGTTATGAGAGTCACTAATTGATTTAGTGATTTAGTGATTGAAGAAATTTAGTGATTTAGTGATTTGGTGATTGTTGGGTATGCCTACTTTTGCTTATGAGGCCCTGGATGTTAAGGGGCAAAAGATTGAAGGGACCGACGAGGCAGCAAGCCAGGATCTCTTGATTTCCATGTTAATCTCCCAGGGCCTTCAACCTGTTAAGGTTAAGAGGTTAAAGCGGTTCTATGCTTTATTGAGCAGGAAAGGGGTCAGGTTCAGTCACGATGATCTCCTTTACTTTACCAGGGAATTGGCTGATCTTCTGGAAGCCGGTGTCCATTTGGAGCGGACTCTGGTCATCCTGGAAGATGCTGCTGAGCAGAAGACAATACGTGTGCTGATTAATACCATAAGACAGGAGATCCACGGGGGTAAAAAGCTGTCAGAGGCATTATCTTCCTATCCGGACATCTTCAATCCCCTCTACATTAATATGGTGCGCGTAGGGGAGTTGGGAGGTGTCCTCCCTGTGGTTCTCAAGAAGCTGAGTGGTTTCATCGAGCGTTCAAGAGATATTCGAAAGTTTATTATTACTTCATCGATCTATCCAAGCATCCTGGCCCTTGTGGGTATTTTATCAGTCTTTATATTGGTAACCTTTGTTGTGCCGAAGTTTGGCCAGATCTTTGAGGATCTCAATCAGCCTATGCCCTTGGCCACCAAGCTCATTGTTGGGGCCAGCATGTTTCTACAGTCATGGTGGTGGTTGTTAGGCCTGGTTATTTTTGTGCTTAGTACTGGTTTGTACTCCTATATCAAGTCACCTGAGGGGAGGGCCTGGTGGGACAGGGTGGTGCTTCGTCTGCCCTTGGCCGGCTCCATGTTGCTGAAGATAGAACTCGGTCGTCTGGCCCGCACTCTGGGCACTTTGCTTGAGAGCGGTATTCCCATACTCAAGGGTATTTCTCTTTCTGGAGAAGTGGTGTCTAACAGCGTTATACGGAGTGCTGTGGATGATCTGTATAAGGGAGTCCGTCAGGGAAAGAGTCTCAGCCAACTTATGAAACAGGCAAAGGTCTTTCCCTCACTTATGGTACATCTGGTGGCTGTTGGAGAGGAAACAGGGGCTATGGGGCCTATGCTTTTAAAGATTGCGGATGATCTTGAGGAAAAGGTCCAGCACGATACCAAGGTCTATTTATCCCTGGTGGAACCTATGACCATAGTACTGATGGGAATTATTATTGGCGGGATTATCCTGTCTATGCTCCTTGCTATATTCGGTATTAACGATGTGGCCTTATAAAAGGTGGAAGGTTAAAGGTGGAAGGTCAAAGGGTTTTACGCTTGTAGAACTCCTTGTAGTGCTGGTACTCATAGGCATCTTTAGTTCTCTGGTTTTTGTGTCTGTTGCCGGCGGGATACTTCGGTCTGAAGAGAATCGCTTTATTCAGTCCTTTACACAGACCCTGGTCCGGGCCAGGTCCGCCAGCCTGGGTAGGGGCGAGGCAGTCAGGTTTTTTATTGATGGAGAGAGCAGGACCTTTTGTGTTGAAGGCCGCAAATGGCAGAATATCCCAGAGTCCATAAAGGTAGAAGGCGAGGGAGTGGGGGAAGTGGAACCAGGTGTTTATGCAGTGACCTTTTATCCTGATGGAAGTTCAAGCGGTGGGGAAATTGACCTCAGATGGGAAGGAGGTCGTCTGGACCGGATAGTGATAGACAGGTTCCTGGGGCTGATACACATGGAGCGCATTTCATCGTGACAATCACCAAATCACCAAATCACCAAATCACCAAATCCTCATCAGGCTTTACCCTCATAGAGGTCCTGGTTGCTACGGCAATAATGGGTATTTCGCTTGATCACGGCTTGCGGGATATTTGATGCAGTTGTCAAGGCACATGATGATATCCGATCCGAGACAAAGCTGTATTTCAACCGACTTTTCAGGGGTCAGCAAATGACTTGATCCATCGATATGGGATTGAAAAGAAGCGCCTTGATCGGTAATCTTTACAAGTTTGGCAAGGGAAAAGACCTGAAAGCCGCCGCTGTCCGTTAAAATAGGCCGATCCCAGTGCATAAAATTGTGGAGGCCGGCAAAACGGCGGATAACATCGCATCCGGGTCTGAGGTACAGATGATAGGTGTTTCCCAGAACGATCTGGGTCCCGCACCCAATAAGCTCTTCGGGT
>JAUXDR010000016.1 GCA_030618205.1 Deltaproteobacteria bacterium
TCACTGGTACTCTTGCTTTGTTGCCACGGCCTCCAGAGAGCTATCAAGAAAAGGATGCCGGCAAGTATCCAGAATAGATGTCGTTGTTCAAGTTTCATGCATTGACCATCGGTTTTGCAGGATATTCCGTGTCTGAACGGAAAAACCGTTCAGACACAATTTTGAATTCTAAATTTTGAATTTTGAATTTAAAAAAGGGAATAACCTCAATATCTTAATGATTCCTGACCTAAATTGAGAAGACAAAATTTGGGGTTTTCGTTCAGGCACTATTTAGATGAAGAACAAACAAATATGTCAACAAGTGTGAACGTTTACCATTAGAGGTTGGGATTAAGGTAATGATTCAGGAACTCGCTTCTCCTGTTTTGGGCCTTGAGGATCAGTTCGCAGACTTCTCTAACCGCGCCCCTTCCCCCTGGTTGTTGTGTAACATAATCAGCATAGTCTTCCATGGATTGTGTGGCATCGGCAACTACTATGGCAAGACCCGCCTTCTGAAGAAGGGGTAGATCCACCCAATCATCTCCTATGTATGCAATTTCTTTATCTTCTATCCCCAGATTCTCCTTTATTCCCTCGTATACTTCTATTTTATCAGGCAGTCCTTGATATACCAGCTTTATGCCTAATTCCTCGGCCCTGATAGCAAGGGCACGAGAAGAGCGGGAACTAAGAATTGCTACATGGATTCCCGCCAGACCGAGGAGCTTAAGGCCAAGGCCATCGTGCACATGAAAGCTCTGCACCTGTTCTCCTTGAGAGGTATATACAATACTTCCGTCGGTCAGCACTCCGTCGACATCCAGCGCAAGAAGGCGGATGTTGCGGGCCTTTGTCATGAGCAGTTCTTTATCTATATGTGCCATAAATGATTGATGATTGATGATTGGTGATTGGTGATTGGTGATTGATTGAAGGCAGCCATTTTCAGCCTATTCTCCTGGAATTACAGTGACATTATTATTGATGATTGATGATTGATTGAAAACAGCCATTTCAGCATTGTCGATCACAACATATGGTATGTGGTTAAATAAACTAGATACCCAATAATATTAATTCCTAATTCATAATTCTTCAATCATCAATCAACAATCATCAATCCCTACCGCCTGTCTGATCCTGGAAAGGACCTTCAGCAGGTCTGCCGCAGCTTCAAGGGAGAGACTGTTGGGGCCGTCACAAAGGGCCTTGTCCGGATTTGGGTGGACCTCCAGGAAGATTCCATCCACTCCTGCTGCCATTGCAGCCCTGGCAAGGGTGGATACGAATTCCCTCTGGCCTGATGAGCATCCATCCCCACCGCCAGGGAGTTGAACACTGTGTGTGGCGTCAAAGACCACAGGAAACCCGATCTCCCTCATTATAGCCAGACCACGCATGTCAACCACCAGGTTGTTGTAGCCAAAAGAAGTGCCCCTTTCAGTGAGGATGACCTGGTCATTTCCACTCTCTTTTATCTTGGCGACGGCGTGTCTCATGTCCCACGGGGCCATGAACTGCCCCTTCTTAATGTTGACGGGAAGAAGGGTTCGGGCTGCTGCCACCAGGAGATCTGTCTGTCTGCAAAGAAAGGCCGGTATCTGTATACAATCAAGGACCGTTGCGGCTGCCTCTGCCTGATCCGGTGTGTGGATATCTGAGATCACCGGCACATTTAATTCCTCCTTGATGGCAGAAAGCATTTCAAGGCCTTCAGTTAGTCCTGGCCCTCTATATGACCCTATAGATGTCCGGTTTGCCTTGTCGAAGGATGCCTTGAATAGATAGGAAAAACCGTAATCCCCGGCTGCCTGGGCCATGAAGGCGCCGATGGAAAGGGCGGTTTTAATGTCTTCCAGCACGCAGGGTCCTGCAATAAGTAAAGGCGGCTGCTTTGCCCCGATACTGACTCCGGCTATACGCACGTTTGCTACTTGGATATCTTTTGTACTCATTGTTTCATGCTTTGAGCTTTTTTGCAAGTGCTGCATGTATAAATGACGCAAACAGGGGATGGGGATCAAGAGGCCTGGATTTGAACTCGGGATGGAACTGACAGGCAAGGAACCATGGATGCTGCGGTATTTCCATGATTTCCACCAATTCACCATTGGGACTCAGTCCGGCGAACCTGATTCCAGCGTCCTCGAGGGCCTTGCGATAGGAGTTATTGAGCTCGTACCTGTGGCGGTGCCTTTCGGAGATCTGCTCGACCCCATAGGCAGCATATGCCTTGCTGTCCGGGGCCAACCGGCATGGATATGCGCCAAGGCGCATAGTGCCTCCCTTATCAGTGCTCTCATCTCTTTTTTGTATTTTATTAGCGCGGTAGTCGTACCATTCCTTCATCAGGTAGATTACCGGATCGGGTGTGGCAGGAGTGAATTCAGTGCTGTCAGCCAAGGGCAGCCCGGCTACATTTCGAGCAAATTCAATAACTGCCAACTGCATGCCCAGACAGATACCAAAAAAAGGCACATTGTTTTCTCTGGCATAAGTAATGGCCTCAAGTTTTCCAGGTATTCCCCTTGAGCCAAATCCCCCTGGGACCAAGATCCCATCGGCCTCTGAAAGCCGGTTTGCCAACTCTTCGCCCTTTGTTTCCTCTGAGTTCACAAAGTCTATTTCGATTTCGGAGCTATTTGCAACACCCCCGTGGAACAAGGCCTCATTCAGGCTTTTGTAGGATTCCCTGAGGTTTACATACTTGCCAACCATAGCAATCCGCACTTTGTGCTGTGGTTCCTTAATCTTGGCAATAAGGTCCTCCCACTCGGTAAGCACAGGTGCCCTTGTCCACATGTTAAGGGATTCGATGATTCGTTCGTCCAGCCCTTGCTCGTGAAATCGTATCGGCACTTCATAGATGCACTTTACGTCTTTGGCTGCAATAACCCGGTCTTCTTCTACATTGCAAAACAGTGATATCTTGGACTTAATATCCGGTGAAAGATCCATCTGTGTGCGGCAGAGCAGGATGTCCGGCTGAATTCCTATGGATAACAGTTCTTTTACGCTGTGTTGTGTTGGTTTTGTTTTAAGTTCACCTGCTGCCTGGATATAGGGCACATAGGTCAAATGGATATATAGGGTATTTTCAGTACCCAGGTCGCTCCTTAACTGTCTGATAGCTTCCAGAAACGGCAGGCCTTCAATGTCCCCTACTGTGCCTCCTATTTCTATAATGGCTATATCTGCTTCACTATTTAATTGGAGAATCGCCTGTTTGATCTCGTCTGTTATGTGAGGGATGACCTGGACAGTACCTCCAAGATAGTCTCCCCTTCGTTCCTTTGTGATAACACTATAATAAATACGTCCTGAAGTGTAGTTGTGCCTCTGTCCCAGCTTTGCATGGGTGTAACGCTCGTAATGTCCGAGATCCAGGTCTGTTTCAGCACCATCGTCTGTCACAAATACCTCACCGTGTTGGAAAGGGTTCATGGTGCCGGGGTCCACGTTTATGTATGGGTCCAGCTTCTGAATGGTGATCCGAAGCCCCCTGGCTTCGAGCAATGCCCCTATGGAAGCTGCTGCCAGGCCTTTCCCCAGAGATGAGAGGACACCTCCTGTGATAAAAATGAACTTTGTTTTCATGTTCATAAAATCCTATTCAGATAAAGGACATCCTTCATTCGCCGGTTTACACTTATTCCCCAAAAGGGTGCATTATAGAATCGAATACTGGCAGCCGGTGTATAATTACTTCCAAGCGGTTTCCAAGGCAAATTATTTCTGCACTGCCATACGGAGCAAGGCATTGACTATTGCTATTGCCACAGTACTGCCACCCTTTCGCCCCAGAGCCGTAATGTAAGGAAGATCTTGCTTCAGCAGAAGTTCCTTGGACTCAGCGGCGTTTACAAATCCTACAGGTACGCCAATTATTAGATCCGGCCTGAACTGTCCTGAGGATACCAGTTCTATAATCCGCAAGAGGGCAGTGGGGGCATTGCCGATTGCCACAATCCCCACATCATCCTGCACCCCAAGGGTCATGGCAGCTTTGGCTTTGGTGCAACCAAGGTCTTTTGCCATCTCTATACACTCCTTGGTCTTAATAGGGGCCACCACTTTTACGCCTAAGGATTTTATGATGCCGGGACTTATACCGGCAGCTACCATTCCAACATCCACGAGTATGGATCTACCTGCCAGTAAGGCCTTTATCCCATTTTTTATTGCAGCAGGATGAAACCTGAGATTATCAGCAAAATCAAAATCAGCCGTGGCGTGGATGGTCCTGTAAACCACAGGGAGTTCCTGGTTATTGAAGGTGGTAGGACCCAGTTCCTGAGCGATGATTTCCATACTTCTGGCCTCAATCTCATCCCCGGATCGGTCTATCGCCCTGACAAGAAGACCTGTCACAACCTCTGCAACGCCATTTTCGGCCCTCATTTTTCTATCCCTTCCCTTGACGTCACTCCCTTGCTGAAATAATGCTTTATCATTCGCGCTTCTGTTACCAGATCGGCTCGCTCTGTTATTTCTTTTGGCGCCCATCGCCCGGTAAACACAAGTTCTACATCTTGCGGCCGTTTTTCCAAAAGGCTTATTACGCCTTCCAACGGGATGAGCCCGAAGTGAACAGCTACGTTTATTTCATCAAGTACGATCAGATCATATCTTCCTTCTTCCATGACCTGTATTATTTCACTGAGGCCGGCCCGGGCCATTTCCATCTCTTTCTCAGATGGTCTTCCTTTAATGAATCTGCCTGAGCCGTATTGGCGTATGGTGACCTGGTCTCCAAGCTTTTTAAGGGCCTTTATTTCACTAAATTCGCCATGTTTCAGAAACTGGGTAAACAATACCCTCCAGCCGGCTCCAACTGCCCGGAGGGTCAGCCCAAGAGCGGCAGTAGTCTTTCCTTTTCCGTCCCCGGTATAGACGTGGACATAACGCGCTTCTTTCTGCAAGTGGCTCCTTATGGAAAAATTGGGCTCAATATACGAAACGGCAGCATTAATGTGTTCTTGACTAGGTCTATCATGGCTCCGCCTACTGCATCAGGTGAAAGGACCGTAACCTCCGGGTCTTTTATCTGTCCCTTGATTTTTACCGGAAATGCTACGATTGTCGCGTCCTTTCCTCCTATGGCCTTCCCCAGCAAAGGTACCTTTGAGACTATAGTGTCTATGGTCTTCAATGGAGCTACCAGTACAATCATGTCTGCATCCATGTCGTCCAGATCAATTTCCCCTCTACCAAAGAGGTTTAACCCTTTTCCTTTGATTATAGCATGATCAATAATCAGATTGTTGTCCTTTACGATGCCATTAATATCCATTCGTGAAAAAGGAAAGCCTTCAGTAAAAAGATCCGGAAGTCCATTTTTGGAAAAAAGGTCTATGACGTTAAGAACGCTGAATATCTTGGAAAGCAGTGTCATACGTCTTATTATGCCATTGGAGGATCGGAGTTCAACAGTGCCCCGTTGCCAGTTTTTTGGTGCCCCTTCAAGGCTTACATTCAAGACAAATGGACCCTCTAATATGTTTTGATCATGGCCGAGGCATGAAAGCACGTCCTGGAAAAGCACCTTTTTTTCGTGATCAGTAGAAATGACCAGATTGGTCAGGTCAGGGCCGGGTACTGAACGCCAGGTGCCGGTGGTATTGAGGCCGCAGATTGTTCCGGAGGATACAGAAATAACTGTTTTCCCCTGAGGTAAGAGTTTCACCTGACCTGTGAGGGGTTGCCAGACATAGTCGGTGGCTTTTTGGTCCTTATCAGGAAAGGCCGCTTCTTTACTGCTTGTGTATTTAAAGCTGTCCAGCTCGAAGTTAATTCTGCCTGTAAGAGAAAGGGGAGAATTTGGTGATTTGGTGATTTGGTGATTTGGTGATTTGGGAGTAGGTGCAAGGTCGGGGGAAGGATGTTTTTCTTTGTATGTGTCAATGAATCCGGAGAGATTTTCCCAGGAAAAGGAATCGGATTTCAGATCAAGGTCCAGATCAATATTATGTTTTGAGAATGAGGCCCGTCCTTTAGACATTACTGATTCGCCATTTATTTCCAAAGAGAGTCCCTCTATGTCCGTCCATGAGTTATGACCTGCCAGGTTGGCATATTTGACAACTATCGGCCCTGTAACACCCCAGCACCAGTTTAGTCCAGATGCCTCTATAAGGCCCTTAAGTCGGACAGAACTCGGATCTTCCAGGAAACAACTCAAGTCGCATGAGCCCTTTATGTAGCCCGATAGCAGTTTGTTCTCTTCCAGGATTTTGTCCAGCGTGTCTCCTTTCAGGCATCCTTCCCAATTCAGCAGCAAATTCTCCCTGGGAGCCTGAAGCAAATTCAGAGAAAAACTCGCCCTTTCCGCTGGGATAGTAATAGTAAGGTCTTTTATAGAGAGCTCCTTTGGACTGGATCTGATATCCAGTTTTACCTTTATGGCCTTCTTGTTTTCTATATCTGAGATGATCTCTCCCTTTACGTCAGTCTTTTTTTGGTCCCAGGCAACCTTTAAATGGTTCAGGGTGCAAGGTGTGCTGGGAAAATATAGGGCGGGTATCCAATCCTTTGCCTTTACCCATTGTGAAATACCTTCTCTCGCAGTCCCGCTCAGATCGAGCCATCCCTGCCAGTCTTGCCAATTTCTGTGCTTGAGATCTCCGTTTAAGCTCATCTGCTGGTCTGAAAGGCGCATATTGCAACTGGATATTCGAACATTTTCCTGATCAGCCTGTGCAGAGGCCTGTTCTATACTGGATGGTCCGGGAAGAAGGGGGCTGTGGAAATCAAGGCCTTTTGTGTTGGCCGTTATGCTGTATTTCCAGTTCAGAGGTTTCCTCACGGGTCCTTTAAGCCATGCGTCAGTTACTTCCAAAGAACCATCAATTGAAAGGAGAACCTTGGAAAGGACTTCTTGCAGCACGGGGTAGCGCTTCAGCTCTGCAAAAAGGGGACCTGAGTCCAGGGAGGCATTAAGCTTTCTGATGTCGAGAAAAACCTCATCTTTCCATCTGACTGATCCCTCGGTTTCGTGAATAGAATGAGGACCGACTATACCCTGATTATTGCTCCAGTTTACCTCGTCAGGAAGGACCTGGAGTTGACCTTTCTTGATCTTGATGGGCCATGTGATCCTTTCGTAATCTGCCGTTCCATCAATGCTTGACACCTCCACTCGCACTGAAATATCTTTTAACCTGTCGCCCAGGATAACACGTCCTGAAGTCTTGCCCCGGACATTGCTGAATTTGGCCAGCTCATTCCTGAACCCCTGGTGATCAACAAGCCTGTGTAAAAGAGGCGGAAGTTTTGAAAGGTCTGCATCCAGGTCCATATCCAATTTGAAGACCTTGTCTTTGCCAACCAGACCCAATGCAAGAGAGCCATTTGTGCCCAGGGAATCGTCCAGTCTGGCTGAAAGATTCTGTCCTGTCAGTATCCCGTTTCTGATCTCGATTTGGCCCGAAGCCTCTTTGAGGTCCAGATCCACATCCGGAACGTGTATCGGCGCTCCATCCACGTCGGCTGTGATGGTCATGGCCTTTAGTTCCCGAAAGCGCGGCACAGTTCCCTCAAAGAAATACGTCGCCTCTCTGGCCTTTCCTCCCAGGACTATGCTGCACACCAGGTCGGCCACCTCATGCCTGCCAAACAGGGCGAGGACTTTTTCTCTAACTCCTGAAAAATCTACTTCCTTTGCCTTGAGGTCGATATGCCAGAGGGCCTCATCAGTAAGAGCCGCCTGACGCCTTTCTATCACCCCTGACAAGGTCAGCCCGGGGTCTGTGAGTTCCAACGCATTTACCGACACGTGAAGTTGCTGCCCCTGTTTTTTAAAACTCAGGTCTGTATAACCGCATGAAAACAGCATTTCTTTGTCATGTGACTCGATTTTTAGACAAGGTGAGTCCCCTTTTACTGAGGCCTTTATATCGTCAAGACCGGTTCCTGTAATAGCAACCTTTATGTTAACGTCTGAGTCTAAGGGTTTAACCAGGCTCTTGTTCAGGGAAGTGAGGAGGATTTCGTGCGGTTTGAGGTCTTGGCAGTCTATCCTTAACTCGTAGGAGCTTTTTGACGGTATAAAATGGCCTTTGGTCTCCAGGCTTTTGGCATAAGGGGGTATGCATGTGAGAGATGCATCAACCCTGTCAGGTTCTATATGTATCTTGGCTGCAACATTTGAAAAGTTAAGGCTATTGGTGTGCTGGAGCAGTCCCGGGAAAACACCTTCCGGATCTAAAGCAAGGCTACCATTTTTTATAACAAGTGTGACTGAAAGAGGGGGTAGTGACCATGACTCTTTGTCAGCAGACGGAACCAAGGACTTGAGATGGAGATTTGGATTGTCGAGAACCACACGGCTTATTCCGGGCTTGCCACGAAAAAAGCCCAGCCAGTCAGGGAAAAACAAGATCTTCGGGACCTTTGCCTCTAAATGGTTATTGGAAACCAGGGCGTCGGTGAGCACTATGCGGGGAAGGGGAAACCACTGCCAGGAGATTGCTTTGATGTCGATATTACTGTCCAGTCGATGGGTAATCTCATAGGTTATCCTGGAGCGGACCTGTTCCAAATTCAAAACGTATGGGGTGAGAAACACAAGTAGCCCAACGATCGCAAGAACAGATATAAAGATTTTAGCAACGCGCGCTTTTTTCATTTTATTGAATAATGGAGGCCTGCTACCAGCAACTTCAGGTTGTCAAGTTTTTCAAAGTCTTTGCGGACTAGTAGTGCCTTTAAATTTGAAAGGGCAGGTGAGACATAAGGCTTAAAGAAGACTTTCCCCTTTTTAAGATAGAGGTATGAATACGCACCTAATGCCTGCATAGTACGAAGAAGGGCAAGCAGGTAAAACTCCCTTTCAAAAACAGCTTTATCCAGGGCAATATTCAGGGCATCAAGCTCGTTTAGATAGAATTCTAAAAGCTCAGGCCAAATAGTCTCCGGTAGTAATACATAAGGATCCATGAGCAGGGCAGCAACGTCATAACCCAAGGGACCCAGACGACCGCCCTGAAAATCAATTATCCTCAAGGCCCCGTTCCAGACCATAATATTGCGGGACTGAAAATCCCGATGTAAAAAATACTCCTTATTGTCAATTAAATCTACTTGTAAAGCCAGCCTTGCAAGCTCATATTCAAGCTCTGGTGTTTTGCTGCAGCCCATGAGGCCTTCAACAAAGTATTGCAGAAAGTAAAAGGCCTCTCGTTCCTTGGCCAGTTTACTGTCATAATATTCTGAGTCATAGCACCATTTGCGGTTGAATCCCCGGCAGCCACATACCTGCATCTCTGCCAGCAAAGAAAGGGCCTGTTGGTAAAGCCTTTTGACCTGTGACCATTTACTTTGGGAGATTAGTGCCAGGATCTCTGTCTGTAAATGCCTGTCTCCCAAATACTCCACCACAATAACTCCGGTATCTTTGTTGAAATCATATATTTTTGGAACCGGAATTCCGACCCTGGCCAGATGATTCCCAATATCAACATAGCTATAGGTCTCGAAAGTACCTATGTCCCCTGGAGAAGGTTCAATTGCCACGGCAGGTTTGTCCCTCCACCAGATCTTAAAAAAACGCCTGTCAGATCCATCAGAAGAGAGAGGTATGGCAAGTGGTGGTTTCAAAGTTAGGTATTATTTGTAAACCTCGTGTTTTTAGTGGCAGAATAATTTCAAGTTAATTGAGTTTGAAGTGCCTTGTATGCTAAAATTCAGACATAAAAGTTAAAATGGAAGGTACGGAGGATATCCCAAGCCCTCCAATATTACAAGTCGTATGGATTACAACTAGTATGTTCTTTTTCGGTAAAATCGTCAATAATTACTCAACCCCTTGATATGACAGGATCCAACTGGGTATTGTAGCAATAGGGAATTATGGAATAATGGGTTCTGGGAGAATAGATCATTGATATACCGGCAAAAATCCTTATTGACAGGGAAGTCAATAAATGGAAAATTGCCTTTCAATATCAACTTTCCAATATTCCACCATTCCATTGTTCCAGATGCGGGGCAAGAATCCAAACCTTAACAACCCCCTGTAAATTCAATGAGTTGTAGAATTTCCGAGACGTTCAAATAAGATTGGAGGAAAAATATTATAAATCAGAAATCCAGGCCTGATGCCAGAGGTCCTGTGATATCCTTTCATCCCATGATTAAAGGCGACCTCTTTTACTGGGAAAGGGGCATCTGGGATGAGGATATGATTCGCAACCTCACGACAGCCAGGGCAATTATATTACCACAGAC
>JAUXDR010000078.1 GCA_030618205.1 Deltaproteobacteria bacterium
CACATAGCTCCCTGCCACTGTACCGACTTTGGCAATGTGGAAGACGTCACGCACCTCGGCGCGTCCCATGGTCTTCTCCTTATAAACAGGTTCCAACAGCCCGACCATGGCGCTTTTAACCTCCTCTATGGCATGGTAAATGACATCATAGAAGCGGATGTCCACATGTTCCCGCTCGGCCAAGGTCTTCGCCTGCGGGCTGGGTTTTACATTGAAGCCTATAATGATTGCATCTGAGGCAGATGCCAGCAAGACATCGGATTCGGTAATGGCCCCGATACCGCTCCTGACGAAATTCACCTTTATCTCTTGAGTACTGAGCTTGCGCAATGCCTCTAGAAGGGCTTCCACAGAGCCCTGAACATCTGTCTTGAGGACAATATTGAGTTCCTTGAGTTCCTCCTCCCGGAGTTTTTCAAAGACATTTTCCAGACTTACCTTGTCGTCCTTGAACAATTCTGCCTCTCTGATCTTGCGGTGGCGATACTCAGCCACCTCTCTGGCCTTTTTGTCGTCAGAAAGTACTGTGAATTCGTTCCCTGCCTCCGGCACGCCGGAGAGACCCTGGATTTCCACAGGCATGGAGGGGACGGCAGTCTTTATCCTTTCACCCTTGTCGTCGAACATGGCCCGTACTCTGCCGTGGTGTATGCCGCAGACCAGAGCGTCACTTATGTGCAGCGTCCCCTCTGAAATCAGCAAGGTAGCCACAGGGCCACGCCCCTTGTCCAGCTTCGCCTCTATCACGTGACCTCTGGCAGGCCGATTGGGGTCTGCCTTGAGTTCCATCACCTCGGCCTGGAGGGCCATCATCTCAAGCAGTTCTTCGATTCCTGTTTTTTCTTTGGCTGAGATGTTGATGCAAATGGTCTCTCCACCCCAATCCTCCGGAATCAATCCTATTTCGGCAAGTTCCCCTTTCACCTTTTCCGGATTCGCCCCTGGCTTGTCAATCTTGTTGATTGCTACAATGATGGGCACCTCGGCTGCCCGAGCATGATCTATAGCCTCACGTGTCTGGGCCATTACGCCGTCATCCGCTGCCACCAGCAGGATTACGATATCAGTAACCCTGGCCCCGCGGGACCTCATAGCTGTGAATGCCTCATGGCCCGGGGTATCCAGAAAGACTACTTCCTGGCCAGAGGGAAGTGTGACGTGATATGCGCCTATGTGCTGGGTGATGCCACCTGCCTCCTTTGAGGCTACATCCGCTTTGCGTATGGCATCCAGAAGTGAAGTCTTTCCATGATCTACATGGCCCATAATTGTAATCACAGGAGGTCTTAGCACAGGCTCGCCTTCCTGGACATCCTCCATGTGGACCAGGTCTTCAGCCACGGACTTCTTCTCCAGCTCATAGTCAAATCCGGATGCCACAATGCTGGCTACGTCGTAATCGATAGACTGATTTACTGTGGCCATTACACCCAGCCCCATGAGCTTCATTATAATGTCTCCTACCTTGATGCCCATCCGTTTGGCAAGCTCACCCACCTGAATAGTCTCGTATATGGCAAACTTTCGTTTGTTTGCCTTGGGAGGCGCAGTGCCGGGCTGAGGGGCTACTTTCTCCTTTTGTCCCGAATCGCCAGGGATTCCGGAAACCCCGGTTTTCTTCCGGCCGGATGCTGAAATATCGATCTCTTCTGCAAAAATTTTGTCTATATGTCTCTGTCTTCCCTTTCGCTTGGGAGTAACCCGGCGTTTTTTGAGCGATCCTCCCAACTCTGACATCTGGACTATTCTTTTGCCCTTTTTTCTGTCCTTTTTTTCAGGGACTACAGAAATATCAACTAAAGGGACCGACAGTTCTATAGGAGGTGCACCCGTGTAAGAGGGCTTTTTAGCCCGAGGAGCAGGACTTTCAGGTTTATTATTTGGCTGCTGGGGGATTTCAATCCTCGGCCTGTCAAGGATCTTTACAAAGCTTTTGGGTTTAACGACTTTGGCCTTTTTTACAGTCTTGGATTTAGAAGCGCCTTTAGGCTGGGCAGTCTGTTTTTCAGGCAGGGACTCTTCCACTACTTCTGTTGCGGTCTCGGTTACCTCTTGCCCGGATTCGATTTCTAACTGCTCTGCTTCAGTAGCCAAGGCTTCTCCCTCAGCCTTAATTTCTTCCTCTTCCCTAGCGACAGGGATAGCCCCTTCCGCTTTTTCCTCCGTCACCGCAGCCTCTTCCACAGACACCTTGGCAACGACCTTCTCTTCAGATTCAGTTGGATGAACGATCTTTTTGAGGGTAATTTTTCGGTGCCTGAGACGCACTGTGGTTTTGGGTTTGACCTCTTGCTCTTTCTTTTCTGTCGCGTGTGCTTTATCCTTGAGCTTGCGGCGGATATCCCGGGCCTCGTAGTCCTCAAGCGCACTCATGTAGTTCTTGATGTTGTAGCCAAGATCCATAATCTTTGTCGCCATCTCTTTGCTGGCTATTCCAAATTCCTTGGCCAGCTCATGGACTCTGATTTTAGCCATGCCTGTCTTTAACCCCCGGCAATATAACTCACCTTAAAAGAGCCGGTCAGGCTCTCATGTATTAGCACATCCTGGATTGACCTGTTCATTTTTTTGTCGTTACCACTATTCATTTTATTATTCTACTGAAAATACCCTATTTGCAGCATTGCTTCAATTTTTCGGTCTGGCCGTGTGGCTGCACGCAGACATGTCTTGTTTACGTATCACCAAGTAAGTCTTATTCCTCGGAATCTTTGTGCAGTGTGTCAAGAACATTTTGAGCAGAATTATTTTGAGAATCGTGGTCCTCGGCTTTCTCTTCTGTCTCAGGCAAATCCTCTTTTTCGGTTCCGATCTCTTCACTGGTATCTATTTCTTCAGCCAGGGCATCTTCTTTCTCAGTTTCCTTTTCCTCCATCAGCTTTTTGGCTTCTTCCACCAATGAGCTTATCAACTCTGTACTCAGGTTAGTTTTCTGCGAGAGTTCATCAGGATCAGCCTGAGCAAGAAGTTCAAGTGAAGTAACGCCCAAGTCATAGATTTTGTCCGCGATGTTCTCTGTCATAACGGATATCTCTAATAATGAATAATAGTCAGGGTCCTGGTAGTGTTGATAGCGGGTCTCACTCCTCACATCTATTCTCCAACCCATGAGCTTGGCGGCAAGACGCACGTTTTGCCCCTGGCGTCCGATAGCAAGAGAGAGCTGGTCATCCGGCACGATAACTTCCAGTGACTGGTTGGAATCGTCTACTATAACCCTGGAACACTCGGCAGGGGCCAAGGCATTGTAGATATACTTTGCCGGATCAGGACTCCACGGCACTATATCTATTTTCTCGCCCCTGAGTTCCTGGACCACTGCCTGGACCCTTGAGCCCCGCATTCCCACACAAGCCCCAACGGGGTCCACATCAGACTCGCTGGAGCTTACAGCGATCTTGGATCTGCTTCCGGGTTCCCTGCTCACTCCCATGATCTGAACTATCCCATCGGAGATCTCCGGTACTTCCAGCTCAAAGAGCTTAATCAAGAATTCCGGATGGGTCCTGGATAAAACGATCTGGGGCTCCCTTTGTGTATCTTTCACTTCTACGATGTAGGCACGGAGCCTGTCACCACGGCGGTAGCTTTCGCTGGAAATCTGCTCAGATGTGGGCAGGATAGCTTCTGTTCGCCCAAGGTTGATTATGACATTTCCCCTTTCATAGCGTTGGATAATGCCGTTTACGACTTCGCCTTTACGGTCCTTGAACTCCTCATAAATAAGATCCCTTTCAGCAGTCTTCATCTTCTGGATGATGACCTGTCTGGCTGACTGGGCTGCTATTCGCCCCAGGGCTGAAATATCCATTCTGGTGCCGATACAGTCCTCTAATTCACATTTGGAGTCAAGCTCTTTAGCCTCTTCCAGGGAAATTTCAGTCTCCTTGTCATGAGGCTCTTCTACTATAGTACGATACTGAAATACCTCAATTTCTCCTTGGGCATTGTTAAAATTGACTTCCAGGTCGAGGCGTACACCGTATCGTTTTTTGACAGCCGATTTGATTGCCTCCTCAAGGGCAGCAATAAGGATATCACGGTCCAATCCTTTTTCCCTGCTTACCTGATCTATGATCATCTGGAGTTCTGAACTCATATTTTATTCCTTATATAAATTTAGGAATTAAATTTAATCCCTCAATTCGCAATTCGCAATTCATCAATCAACGCACTTAAATTATGTCTAGCCGTGCCTTGGCTACCAGCTCAAAAGGGATATTAAAGATCGTTTTTTCTGAGGAAACGACTATAAAATTTTCTTTTGTCCCATTCAAAATGCCTTTAAAATTTTTGCGGCCGTCTATTGGTTCTCTGGTCTTGATCAAGACCTTCTGACCGGCAAAACGTTCAAAATCATCCTTTTTTTTAAGCGGTCGATTAATCCCCGGAGAAGACACCTCCAGATTGTATGACCCCAGCACGGAATCCTTCGCGTCCAGGAGATCGCCTGCCAGACGATTGATGTATGAGCAATCATCGATTGTCACTCCACCAGGCTTGTCTATTGTAAGCCTCAGGATTACGCCCGAAGGCTCGCGGCCATATTCCACGTCGATCAGTTCCATGCCGGCATATACCACCACTGGTTCAACAAGGGCCCTTACGACCTCTGCTTGTTGCCCTTTGTTTTTTTTGTTAAACACCATAAAAAAATAAAGTGGGCTAAGCCCACTTCATTAGCAGAGCATTATTGATATTTGTACGTTACTACCAAAATACCAAAAAAACCCCCACTAATTGAAGTAAACATCCGTCCCAGCCGACCCAATATCGACATGAGCAGGCACGAACCTCAAAAAGGGTTGGAGCGGGCGACGGGGTTTGAACCCGCGACCCCAAGCTTGGGAAGCTTGTACTCTACCAACTGAGCTACACCCGCTTGTAATCCAGACGCATATTAAGAATGAAATAGAGAATGTCAAGAATTTCGAGAAGCTCTGGATATTTCATATAATCCCAGGCGAGTTTTGTGACGCAGCACTAAAGGCTCTTTTGAGCCTTCAGAGGCAAGCTGATCGTCTTTGGTGATTCTTTCAGGAACTCCGGTTGGCATAAGAACATTACGACCGCAAAGAATAAAAACCTCATAGGCATCAAAGATAGCGTAGTGGTCCTGGTCAAATATGATAAGTTTGTTGCCGTTTTCTTCTTTGACCTTTTCCCGGAATTTACGAATTCCGGTATCTTGACCGTTCTGTTCCAATTTATCCTGTTCATCCATCCAGCCTTGATAGGCAGTGGTCAGGGCCATGGTCAAGATGGTGAGATACGCGTGGGCTCGAAAAGCAGCTTTCGTATTTTGTGGAGATCTTTGGATAAACCACGCCTGCTTTGCTTCCCGAAACAGAGAATTTTCTATTTCGCTGCGGGGATCATACCCGTCATAGACCTTTAACGGTTTACTTGCAGGGCTGTTGGTCAGGATAACCAGGGTCTTGGAATTGGGATTGTTCTCTTTGTATGGGTCCTGCAAAACAACAACCGCATTTATGGGATTGGCCACGAAATCTTTGCGGGTTTCATGGCTGCCACTGCCAAGCGGTCCGTAAAACCCGGCAGTGGTCAAACCTTCGATACCCACGACCTCCCATGAGTCGATCACAACAGTCTTGTTTTTACCATAACCAACATGTAACAGAAGGCCAGCCTTCCAAATTCGTCCATACCAATTCTTGTTATTAGCTAATTTTTAGTATGGACCTTGAGGGGGTAGATTGTCAAATTTAAAAGTGATGTCGAGTAGAGAGGAAAAATTAGATTATCCTTGTGTGAGGTGCTTATGGTTGATGGTGAGGGCGAAGGCTGGAAGAACAACTGTGAGGATACGGATGAAGGCACAAAAGGGTGAATAAGCTATCTGCCTCGGAG
>JAUXDR010000203.1 GCA_030618205.1 Deltaproteobacteria bacterium
TCAGAAAAAGACGTCGTTCAAGTCCTCATAGAAGATGCAAATGGTGAGATTCTGGTAAAGGTGGGATCCGGTCTTCACACTCACTCAAAAGAGGCCGTTGCCGAAATACGGCTCAGACAACAGGAGGAAAACCAGGCCTTTTGGGGCTCTTCAGCACAAAATCAAATACTTGGTAAAGTACATGTAGCTTACACTACCTCAGGAATCGATGAGCTGCTGGCCAAACTCAGGACAGGATACATTCTAGCTGTTATTGGTCTTGCAGCCGTTGGGCTATTGGCCTTTTTCTTCTTCAGCCGCTCACTGGTAGCACCGTTGAAAGAACTTGTTAAGGCTTCAAGAATAGTTGCAAAAGGAGACTTAAACGCCCGTGTTGAACTAGGCTCACTGCCGGAAACCAATGAACTTGCTGAGGCCTTTAACCACATGTTGGTCTCTCTGGCCGAGAGTCGTAAGCGCCTTGAAGAAACATACCAGGAGATGATTCAGCAAAAGGCACTGGCCGAGGTAGGCCACTTTGCCCTTACAGTGGCTCACGAGGTCAAAAACCCTCTGGGAATCATTAAGGGGGCCATAGACATATTCAAAAAACAGGATGTTGATAATGTGATTAAATCCACCATGATTGAATATGTGGACGAAGAAATAAAAAGGCTAAATCGGCTCATCCAGGATTTTCTGGACTTTTCCAGACCTCGAAAACCCATATTCGAAAAAGTAGAGTTAAACGTTTTGATGAAAGACTTGATACAACGGCTGAGGCTGGAATGGGAAGAAAAGGGTATTATTATTGATGCTGATATTTCCGAAGAAAAATGCCCGTCACGAGCAGATGCGGACATGCTTTCTCAAGCACTGTTCAATGTTATCAAAAACGCCTGCGAAGCAAGTGACACTGACGGGCATGTATTGGTAAAAAGCAGTTTGTCTCATGGTAATTGGATTGCTCAGATAGCAGATACCGGAAAGGGGATGGATCAGGAGACGCAAAAGAGGGCACTTGAACCTTTTTATACTACTAAGGCTCAAGGTACAGGTCTAGGGCTGGCCTACGTTGCCAGGGTCATCAAGATCCATGGAGGTGAAATGAGTTTCACAGAGAATCATCCCAAGGGGACGATCTTTGAGATACGACTTGAATGTAGAGAAACATAGGTATTTGGTGATTTGGTGATTTAGTGATTGGGTGATTGAAGGAGACGCTAAAAAAATTATGGCTTTAATATTGATAGTTGATGATGAATCCAAAATGCGACATATCCTGAAGATTATGCTGAGCCTTGAGGGACACAACGTGGAAGGGGCTGAGGACGGTGAATCAGCCCTGGCAATGGTTCGGGAAAGGGCCTACGATCTTGTTATTTCAGACATACGCATGCCAAGAATGGATGGACTCGCCCTGCTCGACCATATCCAGGCAATGGAAGTCCCTTGTCCGGTCATCATCATCACTGCATACGCCACTATTGACTCCGCTGTTAAGGCTATGAAAAGAGGGGCTGTGGACTACATTACCAAACCCTTCGAGGAGTCACACATAATACTGACGGTAGAGAAGGCCCTGGGTGTATCAAAAATCCTGACGGAGAACAGAGAACTCAAGGAGGAACTGAATAGATCTATAGGAGATGCCGACCTGGTATGTGTGTCCCGGGCTATGGAGCATCTTTTAGAGACGGCCCAAAAAGTGGCTGCAAAGGCAGATACAACGGTCCTGATTACAGGCGAATCCGGTACAGGTAAAGAGATAGTAGCGAGATTCATCCACCAAAATAGCCCTAGGGCCCAAAGGCGTTTCGTAACGGTCAACTGTGCGGCAATAACAGCAAACCTGGTGGAAAGCATTTTGTTCGGCCATGAAAGAGGGGCCTTTACCGGGGCAGACAGACGCAAACAGGGGTTTTTCGAGTATGCAAGTGGTGGGACCCTCTTTCTGGATGAGATAGGTGATCTTCCCTTAGAGGCCCAGGCAAAGCTCCTAAGGGCCCTTCAGGAAAAAATCGTCCAGCGTGTTGGTGGGAATGAGCCGATTGAAGTGAATGTTAGAGTAGTTTGTGCTACAAATCAGGATCTTGATTCCCTGGTGAAACAGGGAAAATTCAGGTCGGATCTGTTTTATAGGGTTGATGTTTTCCCACTACACATCCCCCCATTAAGGGAGAGAATGGAGGCCATAGTACCATTGGCAGAGCATTTCATGCGAAAATTCCGGGAACGGCCTTCAGAAAGACTTCTCTTTACCCAAGGAGCTAAAAGGATCCTAATGGATCATGCCTGGCCTGGAAATATAAGGGAACTGGCAAACGCCGTGGAGAGGGCCGTTATCCTGGCTGGAGAAGAACCTGTAACTACAGAACACCTGTCTTTTTTGAGAACCAACAAGGTGCGGACCGGAACTGTTGAAGCCTGGAATCTTCCACCAGGCGGCCTGGCCCTTGAAACATTGGAGCGTGATCTTATACGTCAGGCCCTGGAAATGAGTGGTAACAACCAAAGTGCTGCAGCAAGACTACTAGGCCTCACCCGTTCAAAGCTCAGAACCAGGGTAAAGCAACTGGAGGCATACAGTTGATCACCAACAGCCGGAGCTCTCTCAAATATCTAAACATGCCCACATTTCTGATACAGGTCATCGCCACACTGTCGTTCCTTTTGGCCGGTGCTCAAATCGCCTGGGCTATAGATACATCTCTTCTCTTTGTAGGCGAAGACCTGTCAGTGCTTACTATTGCATCAAGGAGGGCAGAGCCTGCAGAACAGGCACCTGCAGTGGCCCAGGTAATCACAAAGGAAGACCTTGAGCGTAATGGGGTCCGAACCCTTGGAGAGGCGCTGTCCATGCTGCCGGGATTTTATATGTCGCCCAGGGAATGGGGTACCCAGCCCTATCTCAGGGGGGTATCAAATAGTATCCTTTT
>JAUXDR010000202.1 GCA_030618205.1 Deltaproteobacteria bacterium
TTTATCGTGTCTACCTTTGGAGGCTTACGAAGGATACGATGGGGAAAGCCGACCCTGGCAACGTTTCCAGCTTGATCTGCCGCCTCGATGAGCATCTTCTTTGGCTTACTGACATTGAAAGGAACCGCCACCATGGCCACGTACATATCCTCTGCCCCTCCAGGTTTTGGATAACCCGGGAAAAACCTTTCGTCTATCCATACCCCTGTCTTGCCGGGCAACTCACTTACTCTATAAGATACAAGACCAGCACCTCCTGTCCTTATATTATGAACAGTACTTTTTACTGCTATCCTAGGTGGTGTTATGTCTATTGGGACTTCAGTCTCCCAAATCTGCTCATTGCCTTTGAAACCGTTTCGCCAGGACGAATCCCTTGCGGTAATCCGGAGAAGGGCTTTACCCTCCGTCATGCCTAACTCGATCGGTTTGATGACCCAGAAGACTGTCTCGTCCTTTACCCCGGATCCCCTCCACCACTCCTTTATCTTGTAAATCTTAGGATCAAGTTCAAAGACCATATCACCCTGACTCAAAACCGCAGAAATCGACCTTATTCCACTCCGGGCGTCTTTAACTTCAACCGTGAGCACATACTCCCTCCCGACTGTCTCCGGGACTGAGACCACCTGCAGCTCCGGTGGGCTTCCCTCCAAGAGAAAGTATCCAAGAAAGCATCCAGCGGCTATTAGGGCTGCCAGGATTATTAGTGCAGTGTAACCCAAAAATTTGCCCATTTGTTCCTCCCTTGGAAATCACTAAAGGCCCGTCACGTACTTTGCTTCTATCTTACCATTAAACTCGTTCATGGCAGCTTCAACACCCTTCTCCAGAAAACACACCAGACCCTTTATACTGACATTAAGGACCTTATCTATCACTGGGGCCTCTTCCGACAGGAAAGGTGATAAAACGTATTTGTCTATTGGCACAGGGCTGAAAGGCCTTCCGATACCGATCCTTAGACGGGGGAATTCCTTGCTGCCAATAGACCTTATAATGGATACAATCCCTTTATGCCCTCCAGGCCCATCCCCCTGTGCGAATTTAAGACTCCCCAAAGGCAAATTCAGATCGTCATGTACCACCAGGAGCCTGTCCAAAGGAATTTTATAGAAGTTAAGGACTGAGGCTACGGCGTCACCACTCCTGTTCATGTAAGTGAGAGGTTTAAGCAGTATGGCAGGAATGCCCCTCATGGACCCTGACACACTCCCGTATGGGGGAAACTTCTTATGCGGGATAAAACCAAGGCCGAACTGAGAGGCCAGACGATCCAGCACTGCAAAGCCTACATTGTGGCGGGTATACCTATATTGAGGGCCGGGATTCCCGAGGCCTACCAAGAGTATCCTGGACAAGATCAGCCTTTACCTTCTATGCCTGCAGATAATCCTAGAATGAAACCCCTCGTCCAAGCACTGATCATGCCATTTACTCAGATTCCTCTTCTTCCTCAACCTCGATTTCAGTCTCCTCTTCCTCTTCCTTTTCCTCTTCCTCTTCCTCAGCTCTTGAGGCCACAATGGTCATCAAAGTCGTCTCAGGGTCATCCATTAAGCGGACTCCTTCCGGAGCCGAAATATCTGAAACATGAACAACATCACCCAGTTCAAGATCAGAAACATTGATTTGGATGTTTCGCGGAATGGCCAAGGGAAGACAAGATATTTTGACTGTCCGCTGGATGATCTCCAAGACACCCATATCTGCTTCAACACCCTTGGCCTTACCCACTGCGGTAATTGGCACATCAACCTGCACCTCTTCGTCCATGAGGACTTCATAAAAGTCTATATGGCGTATTTTGTCATCCACTGGGTGCAATTGCAGATCTTTGATGAGGGCGGTATGACTACTGCTGTCTCCATTGCTCTTCAGGTTAAGAGTGAAAAGCAATGGCTCCCCACCTGCCGAATTCAGAAGCTTGTTGAACTCATGAGTGTTCACAGAAAGAGATATAGTCTCGGCTTTTGGCCCGTACAGCACTCCCGGGGTCTGCCCTGCATGGCGGAGTTTGCGGGCCACCCCTTTCCCGGCCTTTGTGCGCGCCTGGATATCTATTGTCACATTTTTCATTAAAAAACTCCTTTTTAAACAAATAATGAACTTACTGAATCTTCGTCATGTATGCGTCTTATAGCCTCTCCCAAAAGGGCAGATACAGACAGCACCTTGATTTTGTCAACTTTTTGGGCCTTTTCGCTGAGAGGAATGGTATTTGTAACTACTAAGGACTCAAGGACCGATTCCTTGATACGACTTATCGCAGGACCTGAGAGTACCGGATGTGTAATACAACCATGGACCTCATTGGCACCATGTTCCTTGAGTGCCTGAGCCGCCTTGCAAAGGGTACCGGCAGTATCCACCATATCGTCCAGTATCACAGCCGTCTTCCCCTTTACATCTCCGATAATATACATAACTTCTGACTCGTTAGGCCGATCCCTGCGCTTGTCTATTATAACCAGTCCGGCCCCGAACCTTTTGGCAAAGGCCCTGGTCCGCTCCACGCCACCTGCGTCAGGAGACACCATCACTACCTCTCCTGAGAATTTTCCCTTGAGATAATCAAGAGTTACCGGAGCAGCAAAGAGGTGATCCACGGGAATACTGAAAAAACCCTGAATCTGCGAGGAATGGAGATCCACGGCAAGGACCCTTCGGACACCTGCTGTGGTAATAATGTCTGCCACGAGCTTGGCGGAAATAGGGACCCTTGGGGCTACCTTCCGATCCTGTCTGGCATAACCATAATATGGCAATACTGCTGTAATTCTCCGGGCGGACGCCCTTCTCAAGGCATCCACCATTATGAGAAGTTCCATCATATTATCGTTTACAGGGGGACAAGTGGGCTGGATCACATATACATCCGCCCCTCTCACATTTTCCCCTATCTCCACGTACACTTCACC
>JAUXDR010000108.1 GCA_030618205.1 Deltaproteobacteria bacterium
AGCCGTCCCTAAGCCAAATGGCGATACGGCCCCACGCCCGGTGATGACTACCCGCTTCAGCGACACTGTCTCACCTCGTCCCACAGGGGTTCCAGACCTTCAATTTCACCTACGGTTACCATGCCGGCAAGCGAGGCCCCCATTATTCCGGCCATTAACGTCCCCTGTCCGCTAAGCCATAAACCCGGCAAACGGGTCCTGACCCCGGGACTGAATTGGTTCATGCTGTGCCGGACTCCATATGTTGCTCCCATGGGTGAACCCAGTCTGTCTCTGAATGTAAGAGGAGTCCCTATTGCCAGGGGTTCTATACGGCTGAAGGCATTACCCCAGAGCCTGCCTGCCTGCTCTATCATCTTATCGGCAGCTTCTGCCTTCCACTTTCTATATGCTGCACTGCGTTTTCCTTGCACACCCTGATCAAAACGGGCGACTTCGTCCCAGACAGACATCCGTATCAACAGGACTCCACGTGATGCCCCGGTGGAATCCGAATCCCTGCGTCCAGGGGCGTTAATCATGATCGATTTTTCCGGATGCCTCAAGTCTAAATTTATTGTGTCCAGACCGGTACGGATGTTGTAATAATTGACCCATGTCATGTCTTCCAATGTATCAGGATCATCTATGGCCCCGAATACTATAAACATAGAGTCGGTATTTATCAGATTCCGCATACGATTATAAAAGGCCTTCCGGAATATTCTATCCGGGACCAGGTCCAAAAGGCTGGTGGGATGACCTGTGTAGATCACATGAGAGGCGTATATCTCTCCCTCAGAAGTCTTGACTCCTGCCACCTGATTTTTCTTTACCAGGACCGATTCTACCTCCTGCCCGGTCAGAATATCCACGCCTGCTTCTGCCAGGGTTGCCAAAAAGGCATCCACTATGGCCTGTCCGCCACCATCTATGGCATAGACCCCGGAATATAGCGGGTGGGCAACTGAGGCATGGATAGTGAGATTAACCTCCCTGGGCGGCACTCCATAGAGAAACACCGGTGATGACAGCACGGCATGAAGATCCGTGTCCTGAATCAGGGATGTCAGGAATTGACCCAGACTCATAAGTTTCGGAAAGAAGAGATCGTGCAGATATGGAGTAAGGGGTAGGTCCGGATTAAAGAATGGGATAGTGTTGGCAATTTCCCTGATTTTATTGAGATAGGTGGAGATACCTTGTTTTTCGCCTGGAAAGACCCGTTGCAGTTCGTTTTCCAGACGGTCATAGGAAAAAAAGGCCCGGACGACTCTGCCGGAATCCATTATTCTCAAATTCTCATTACCTTCCGGGGGAAAGGGGAGCACAACAAGACGAGGCCAGACACCTATATATTCCCACAGGGCACGCAGTATTTCTCCCTTTCCCATGCCACCTGAGTAGTGAAAACCAATGTCAAATGGAATTCCTCTGCGTGTAAAGCGTTTTAACGCCCCACCGGGCCTCTTGTTTCGCTCCAGTACAATTACTCGTCTGCCTTTTTTGGCAAGCAGAGCAGCGGCTGTCAGACCGCTTATCCCGCTCCCTATGACAACGACTTCAGCCTTCATCGAGCAATCCTTATAACCAGGCAGGCATTGGTTCCACCAAAACCGGATGCATTGCAAAGCATAAAGCGTGGCCTGAAAGTAATGGTCTTTTTGGGGAGATATAAGACCTCTGCAGCAGGATCCGGCACTTCAAGGTTGGGATTCCCTGCCACAAAACCGCCCCATGCCATCAGCAGACCATAGACCACTTGTGATGCGCCTGCCATCCAGAATTCGTGACCGGCCAGGCCCTTTACTGCGGACACGATCGGGCCTTTTTTTGCCCCGTCCAAATCAAAAATATTGCGCAGGGCAATTGCCTCTGCCCTGTCACCAGCCTGGGTTGATGTGGCATGTGATAAAACCAGATCAATGTCATCAGGGGAAAGGGCGGCATCCATCAGAGCACAGCGCATTGCCCGTTCCAACCCCTCCCCGCTCGGCACCGCTATGTGGTGACCGTCTGATGTGTTGGAATAACCCATGACCTCGCCCAATATCTGAGCACCCCGTGCCTCGGCCGATTCGAATGCCTCTAAAACGATAGCAGCAGCCCCACCGCTGGGGACCAGCCCGTCCCGGTCTTGATCAAACGGACGGGAAGCCGCCCCAGGATCGTTTTCTCTGCGCGAAAAGGCCCCCAAGGCATCAAAGCTGCACATGGATTCCCAGGAAATTTCCTGCGCACCACCACAAATTATGCGATCTTGCCTGCCGAAGGCTATGGTTTCCGCCCCCTGGCCCACAGCCATGACACCGCTCGCGCAGGCCCCGCTCACAGTCCAGGATACTCCACGTATTCCCAAAATGGTGTTCAGGTTAAGGGTAACAGTACTGGCGAGCAGCCGGAATATGTGTCCACTGCCAATGGCCTTTGTCTCCCCGGCGGATCGAAGCATATCTACCTGCTCAACTGCGGTAACAGCAGAGGAATCGTTGCCGAACACCACTCCTGTTTTCTCATCACCAGTCAAGCTATCAGGATGAATACCGGCCTGCTCCAGGGCTTGAGACACCGCTGACCAGGCCCAGAGGCCATATTCCGGCAGTGTCTTGCGCTGCTTCCGGTCCAGAACACTCTTCGGGTCAAAGCCCTCAACAACACCGCTAAGCGCGCTTTGAAATCCTAATGCCTTACGTTCTGGGAGAAAACGTACGCCGCTTCTTCCTTCCCGGAGGGAGGTCTGCACTTCATCTCTATTCAGGCCCAAACAGGAAATAATACCAATTCCTGTAATGGCTACTCGTCTATTTTTATTTTTCACTTAAGGTCTTTTGTTTTGAGTTAATACCTGAAGTTCTCTAAAAGTATTATACGGCCATGCGTAGCAGCGTACTCACGAGAGAATTAACGACCGATTTTGGTGGCACAGGGAAAAGTACACCAAAATTATCACCCAGTGCGACCTTTGCTACAAGCCTTCGGACATCCGAGAAGGCAAAATGTTCACCTCCTTTGACTGCATGCCGGCGACAGGGAGTTTTTTCAAGTCGGCTTGCATAAATCCAGGTCAATGAAGTTGCCATCATGCAGAAATGCAGATAATTCATGACCGTATTTGGATTCCTGGTCTGGGTTTCGGCACTATCGATATCCCGTTTGAGCTCTTTGAAGCCAGACTCGATCTTCCACCTCACACCATAATATTCGATAATCCCTTTCACGGAAAGTGTCAGGTCAGTAGAAAAAAATTCAACCCATTGGGTTTTACGATAGACCCATACCACCCTGACCGAACACTTAAGTGTCTTGAGCATTACCACACGCTCATAGGCAACAACTGTTCTGATGTGGCCATAAAGATTAACACAGTACTCTTTCGCCAAGCGCTTGTTCCTTGAGGCAAGTGAAGATGCATTACCCAGTTTTTTTCCATATTTTCTTGGTCGACCACACTTCCTTTTTTGTTGCTCAACCGGAAGATCATACAAGTTAATATTTGAGCGAAGCCGGGATATCAGATGAAATCGTGAACCAAGTCGTTCGCGAAGCGGCTTCCAGAGACCGTTATTACCAAACCACGAATCCGTCACATTGATGATCGGGGCTCCAAACACCTTGGAGATATCAACCAGCATGCTGGCGGCCTGCTCAAATTTGGTCTGGAACGTCACCTTGCGTTTGCCAATCCGTAATCTTTTTTTCTCAAGATCTTTTTTGAGATGATACAAGCGGTACGCAAGGGGCAGACAGGCCCATCTGCCCTTTACAATTTTCAGTAAACCGATAGCAACGATGTTTTGAGACCATGGATATTTCGATTGATTTTGTTTGGCAGCATGATCAAAAAACTTGTGACAACCAAAAATTCTTTTACCGGTTTTAGGGTTGATGTAATCGTCCAGAGCCACGATCAGGTTTCCGTCAGTCAAGGGGTCAGGAATCAATTTCCACAGACACGTCCAAAGTTGAGTCCACGGAATTTTGGGTGAGCCCATAAATGTATAGTAACGCTTCGTGTTGATAATGGTAAAACCAAACAGTGTCTTAAGGCACCGGAGCAAATTTGACGTCTTTGAGGAAGTAAATGGAATAATGATTGCCATGAGGGTATAGATGAACCATGTTCCCCGTTCCTCCCCTTTTCTTGAATGGGCAAATTCATTTTTGAGTTCTTTGAGCAATGAGTGTAGTATATACATGCGAGACCTCTGATATGGTTTGGTTTTGATAATGCAAGTATACCATAACTTGGTCTCGCTTTCACTAATAACTAACTGTTTTTACAGAATTATTATATATTTTTGTCTGACGAGATATTTAAAATATCTAATAATATCAGTAACTTATAAATTACGCCCAGACCTTATAAGTATTTGATATTATTAATTAAAATTGATTTACCGTAAACATAACTCATTAACTTTTTGGGGAAATTACTCCGCGATCTGCTAAGCCTCCCCAAAAAACGGGAAACTTCAGTTATAAGTAAATCTGCTAAAATTCGAGGTAGTTACCAAAAAGTACGAATTGGGTACTGGATGATAAGAGGATCCGGGGTAAGGATTGTTAACGAATGCTCAATTGCCTGACATATAAGCATACGGTCAAAAGGATCTTTGTGAGTGGCCGGTAGCTTATATAGATGCAGAGTGTCTTGTTCTGTTAAATCTAA
>JAUXDR010000017.1 GCA_030618205.1 Deltaproteobacteria bacterium
CCTCTGTCTGGGAACCTCTTATAGAGCATTTAATAAAGGATGGAGAGGACGAGGCGACAATTCGCAGCATATTTACCAGACGCGAAGTTCAATTTAATCCAAGGGTTATGCCCCGCAAGCTTTCTCACAAGGAGAGTAAACTTGATTACAGTAAGTTCCTCAGGCCTGAACGCCTCTCAAGGGCCAGTGCTTTTTTGGATACGCATAAAGAATTACTAATCCGGATAGAAGGTGAATACGGTGTACCCAAGGAAATAAAAGTTGCAATTCTCCTTGTGGAGACAGACCTTGGCCGTTACCTGGGTCCTGATCGCGCCTTTAATATATTGGCGAGCATGGCGTTAGCAACTGATATGGATCGTGTAAAACCCTGGCTTCCCCCTGAACTGCTTGAATCTACCGAAAGAGAACGCGTGGAAAAGAAACTCAAAGATAAATCTCAGTGGGCCTATGAGGAACTCAGGGCACTTCTTATCTATTCCGAGCAAAACAAAATAGACCCCCTGGAAATCAAGGGCTCAATCTTCGGGGCCATAGGGCTGTGCCAGTTCATGCCTTCAAACGCCCTTCGCTTTGGAATCGACCATGACCACGACGGCAAGATAGACCTGTTCTCAAAACCCGATGCACTAGCCAGTATGGCAAATTATATAAGAAACTACGGATGGAAAGACAATCTCAGCCGCAAGGAGCAGGAAGCAGTCATCCTCAGATATAACTACAGCCGCCCATACGCAAGGACTGTACTTGATGTAGCAGAAAAGCTTTCAGGCAGTATAAACGAATGATAGCCGTTCACTAACAGCAGCCCGAAGCACAGGGTCAAGGGCGTTCTCAGGCCGGAACTCCTGAAGACGATGTCTTGACCCGTACGGCACCATCGCCTGGATTGCCTGCAAATCGTCCTCAGATAACAGCGGCTCCACCACTGTTGTCCGAAACTCATGGTCAATACCACTCAGGGCAATCAGCGCGATACTTTCTTCCAGTTGCTCTTTAGGTGCGCATACACCTGTCAGGCGGTCATAAAGCGCAAACGGGGCCTTGATGTCCATGGCAATGAAGTCCACCAGGCCTTCCATAAGCAACTCGGCCAGAGCTTCCGGACGGCTGCCATTTGTATCTAATTTGATCTGGTAACCCATGGACCTGACACGATGAAAAAACACAGAAAGATCGGGCTGCAGCGTTGGCTCCCCGCCACTGACGACCACACTATTTAGTTGTGTGCGCCGCTTTTCCAGAAACAGAAAGACCTCCTCCAGCGGAATCAGCGCACTGGTCGGTGGGTCCATGGGAATCAAAGAGCCGTTGTGGCAATATGGACAGCGGAAATTACAGCCCTGCGTGAAAACTACTGCTGCCACACGGCCTGGAAAATCGCTGAGGCTGAATGAGTTTAAACCGCCGATTCGCACGATTACTCCCCTAGCTGATAATAATTACGCAATGCAAATTCAGCCTGCTTGCCCTCGTTCCACTGCCCGACCGGCCGAAGGTACCCGACGACACGGGAATAGACCTCTGTTTCCTCACCACACTCCGGGCAGCAGTGTTGCTCACCCCGTAGGTAGCCGTGGGTGGGGCAGACTGAAAATGTAGGCGTAAGAGTGAAATAAGGCAGGCGGTAATTTTCGCAGACCTTGCGAACAAATGCCTTTACGGCCTGCGGGTCGGCTGCGGCTTCTCCGAGGAAGATATGCAGGACCGTCCCCCCAGTATATCTTGCCTGCAACTCGTCCTGCAGATCGAGTACCTGGAAAATGTCCTCAGTATAGTTGACCGGCAGTTGTGTTGAGTTGGTGTAAAAAGGTTTCGAGCCGTTTTCCCCCTCATTGGCGCTACGGATATCAGGATAACGCTCCTTGTCCAGCTTTGCAAAACGATAGGCAGCACCCTCTGCAGGAGTCGCCTCCAGGTTATAATAATACCCTGTCTCTTCCTGAAACTGGCTGAGTTTTTCCCGCATGAAATCAAGCACCCTTATGGCAAAGGCTGCACCTTCTGTTGCACCGATGTCGCAGCCGAGCATATTGAGGCAGGCCTCGTTCATGCCTGTCAAACCGATGGTCGAAAAATGGTTGTACCAGTATTGGCCATGATTCTGCTTGACATTGCGCAGATAAAATTTCGTATAGGGATAGAGGCTCTTGTCTGTAAAATTCTCCAGCACCTTGCGCTTGGTCTCAAGGCTTGTCCGAGAAATCTCCATCAGCCGTTCAAGACGCCTGAAGAAATCGTCTTCGTCAGTGGCCAGGTAGCCAAGGCGCGTCATGTTAATTGTCACCACGCCGATAGACCCTGTCAATGGATTGGCACCGAATAACCCGCCGCCGCGCCTTTCAAGGGAACGCAGGTCCAGCCGCAGGCGGCAGCACATGGACCTGGCATCATCAGGCGACATGTCTGAATTCACGTAGTTTGCAAAATAGGGAATGCCGTATTTTGCTGTGACTTCCCACAGCCTCTCCAGGCCCGGTGCCTCCCAATCGAAGTCCGGATCAATGTTATACGTAGGTATGGGGAAGGTGAAGACCCGGTCTCTCGCATCGCCCTCTGCCAACACTTCAAGAAATGCGCGATTGAACATGATCATTTCGTGCTGAAAATCCGCATAGGTCTCTTTTTGTAGTTCACCTCCGATGATGACATTTTCTTGGGCCAGCGTGACCGGCGGCTGTACGTCCAACGTAACGTTGGTAAAAGGAGTCTGGAAACCTACCCGCGTAGGCACATTTACGTTAAAAACAAATTCCTGCAGTGCCTGCTTGACCTCTTTGTATTTAAGGCCGTCAAAACGGATGAAAGGAGCCAGAAGAGTGTCAAAGCTTGAAAAGGCCTGTGCTCCAGCGGCCTCACCCTGCAATGTGTAAAAGAAATTAATGATCTGTCCGAGCGCAGTCCTGAAGTGTCGTGCAGGGCTGCTTTCCGCCTTGCCGGGGGCCCCTCTGAAACCGAAGCGCAGCAGGTCCTGAAGGTCCCACCCCACACAGTACACTGACAACAGACCCAGGTCGTGGATATGAACTGCGGCGGATGTGTGCGCTTCGCGAACCTCCGGAGTGTAAATCTTGTTGAGCCAGTAAGTCTTGCTGACCTCGCTTGAGATATAGTTGTTAAGTCCCTGTAAGGAATAGGCCATGTTGCTGTTTTCCCGGACCTTCCAGTCCAGACGTTCCAGATAGCGCTCTATCAGGTCAAGGTCGGCCTTCTTGACCATCTCCCGGATGCCCGCATGCCGATCTCGATATAGAATATAGGCCTTTGCCGTCCTCTTAAACGGCGAGGCCAACAGCACCTCTTCCACCATGTCCTGAATTTCTTCAACCGTTGGCACAGTATCCAGAAACACCGTCTGAGCAAGGCTTATGACCCGGATTGTGAGCCGTCGGGCAGTATCCTCTTTGAATTCACCAGTGGCTCTACCTGCCTTCAGTATGGCAGAGGTAATCTTTGATGACTCAAACGGCACCTGACGCTGGTCACGTTTTCGGATCCGGGTTAGGCCGATATACTCTGTAATGCTGACTGCCTGTTGGGGAAGCTCAACAACAGTTGTCATGGTCTATTTCCTCTCAAAGGGATTGATATTCTTAACAAAGGCCTTTCTTGAACTCCGCATTCTGTACTACATAACTCCAACATATTGAGGATGTTCAAACATAAATCACAAGATATAGTGGTTTTATCGGACTGTCAAGCATTAGACTTTAAAAAAAATCCGAACCCCGGGACCCAGGCTTTGGAATACCCCGCGGGGGCGTCATCTCTTGACAGCCAGGAAATATTATGAAAAAAGTGTTGCAAATTTGCACAAAATCAGGTTGATAAACTATAATTTATCTGCACAGTGAAAGCCAAAGGGCAGTCGGGTATTGCCTAAGTTGAGCGATTAGCTGTCTTGTCAGGGCGGCAGACCGATAATCATTAAACTAATAGCTAATCGCTAAAGGCTAACCGCTCATTCTAGATATAAATGATACCCAAAAGACCAAAAATATACCAAACCAACTTCAAAGGATCGAACTGGAGAAACTATCAGAGAAAACTGAAAAGGACCGCCGCAATAAATAAATTTATCAAAAACATCCCTAAATACTCTGCAGTCCTTCTCATTGTGCTTATTTTTGTTTGCGGAATAATCAGTGGTCTTCTTGGCGGAATTGCATGTCATCATACACAGACACTTAATAGTAACACACAAGATAACAAAGCTGATATCCATCACAGTCAAAAGAAATTAATAACCAAAAGGGATGTTCAGTCCCTGATTAACAGTGAATCCTTTGTAAATATCAAGGAAAAGGGTTTTGGTTTTGTTTTCAATGAACAAAATTTCAGAGTTGACACGAGTCTTGATGTTCCCCTGCAGCAATTCCTGCTGGACAATTTGGATCAATCCACAGCTCGATACATCGGAATTGTGGCCCTGGATCCAACTACAGGCAGAATATTATCAATGGTGAGTTTTGATAAAACAAACCAGCATAACAACCCATGTATCGACAACAAATTTCCTGCTGCCAGTATTTTTAAAATAGTTACTGCTGCTGCGGCTATTGAAAAATGTGATTTTAATTCAGGCTCCATACTTAAATACAATGGCGGAAAATACACATTATACAAATCCCAGCTTAAAAAGCGGACAAACAGATACACCAACAGGATAACATTCAGGGACTCATTCGCTCAGTCCGTTAATCCCGTGTTTGGAAAAATCGGTTCGCTTTATCTTGGTAAAACCGTTTTAGAAAACTATGCTGAAGCCTTTGGATTCAACCAAAATATTGATTTTGAAATTCCAGTTCCTCCAAGTTCTATTTATTTATCTGATGAACCTTATCAGTGGGCTGAAATTGCCTGCGGATTCAACCACGAAACCACATTATCTCCCCTCCACGGGGCATTGATAACATCGGCAATTCTCAACCAGGGCAGGCTGGTAGAACCCACAATTGTCGATCAGATAACTGATGAAACCGGACAGGTCATTTACCGCAGCCATTTGATCACCCTTAACCAGGCTATTACACCCAAGTCGGCAGAGGTTATTAATAATCTCATGGAGGCCACAATAAAATCCGGCACTTGCAGAAAGGCTTTCAGGGGTTACCAAAAAGACCAAATCCTTTCCAAGCTCAACATTGGCGGCAAAAGCGGCTCCATTGACAACAAAGCACATGATGTCCGCTATGACTGGTTTGTGGGATTTGCCGAGGAAAAAGATGGACATGAAAAGCTTGTCATATCAGTTATTGTAGCCCATGAAAAATATATAGGCACAAGAGCAAGTCATTATGCACGTATTGCAATAAAACAATATTTCCGTAATTGTTTTGCAAAAAAAGATGAAAAAGCGCCTTTTAAAACAGCCTTTGGGATTGTTGATTGATGATTTGTGAAAATCGCCTTTGGAGTTGACGATTGACTATTCCAGCAATTTTCAATCATCAAGATAGTACCTCCTTATGATACCTCTACCGATTAATCAAACGTATCAACTCTACTGAAAAAAAATTGGGATTTCTTCACCCTCGCAGATGAAAATTTCGTGTCTGGCGAGCCCTTGCATTTTGTGTGCTGGCCATTATTATCTCATGGCTTTTCATGAAAGAAATAGGCATTAATAAAGATGTTCTTTGACAATGTGAGAAATATATATTGAAATGCAGAAAATGTCTCAACAAATTTTTAAATAAGGGATCTTCATGAAACAAAATCATATCAAGGAAAAGGAACAGTTCAAAAAACTTTTCAAACAGGAACATATTGATAATTTTGAAGAAAGATTCAAGGTCTTTGAAGTTTTTCTTCAAACCGAACGTCATGTTACGGTCAGTGAACTGCTTGAGCTTCTTAATGAAAACGGGTATCAATTAGATTCCTCTTTTGTAAGGGATACGCTGAAACTCATGTGCCGCTTCGGTTTTGCCAAGAAAATTAAGTTTGAAGATGGGCCGGTGCGCTATGAACACAGGCATCTTGGCCAGCATCATGACCATATGATCTGTACAAAGTGCAGGAATATTATTGAATTTGAGGACCAACAGATTGAGAACCTCCAGATACAGATTGCTGCGGCCCATGGTTTCCACATGCTTCAGCACAAAATGGAAATCTACGGCATATGTTCCAACTGCCTTAAGACACGCATGCATCCCATGTCACTTGTTATGGCAAAGCAGGGTGAACGCCTCATAATCAAGGATTTCACCGGGGGTGCGGGTGCGCGCATGCGTTTATTGACCATGGGTCTGAGAGTGGAAGACGAGCTGGATGTCATTACCAGCCCCGGCAAGGGACAGATGGTTATTGCCGTGGATTGCAGACGATACGTCATTGGGCGTGGGTTGGCACAGAAGGTATTGGTTGAGCCAAGGAAAAACTAAGGAACTATTCCTTTACGGTTCCTAAGGGGAAATCTGAATATGTTGTTAAGCGAAATGAAGGAAGGCCAGACCGGAGTAATTAACCGTGTAGGTGGAAATGGTGCACTGCGCAGAAGGATACTTGAAATGGGTATCCTCAAGGGTTCGGCGATTTACATAGAGAAATATGCACCCCTGAAAGACCCTCTCGAACTGATTGTTAAGGGCTATCATTTATCACTCAGGGTTGAAGAAGCTGCACAAATAACAGTCGATGACGTAAAATAGGAACGCCTTGATGTCTCAAAAGAGTCTTACAATAGCCCTTGCGGGCAATCCTAATTCAGGCAAGACAACAATATTCAACAATATTACCGGGACCAGGCAGAAGGTCGGGAACTGGCCTGGTGTAACAGTTGAAAAAAAAGAGGGTATTGTAAGTAAATACGGATATGAGCTTAAAATTATCGATCTTCCCGGAACTTACAGTTTAACACCCTTTTCCGTAGAAGAGATTATTGCACGGGATTTTGTCCTTGATGAATGTCCTGATGTTGTAATCGATATTATTGATGCCTCCAACCTGGAACGAAGCCTTTATCTTGCAACCCAGCTAAGGGAGATTGATTGCAAGGTTTTGTTTGCCCTGAACATGGCTGATATTTCCCGTACACGGGGAATCAAAATCGATGCGGAAAAGCTCTCCGAACTTCTCGATCTACCGATAGTCTTCACAATCGGAAACAAAAACGAGGGAATAGATGCACTTCTGGAAAAAGCTATAGAACTGGCTGAGTCAGATGTAGATACCAGCGGGAGGCGTAAAGTCAAATATAGCAAGGATATTGAGAATTCAATCTCAAAACTCCGGAGCTTTATTGAAAAGAACCCAGAAATATCACTTCCTTATAAGACAAGGTGGACAATAATAAAACTCCTTGAAAATGATAAAATCGTAAGGGAGCGAGTTCTTCAAAAGGCAGGAGATCAAGGCCGGAATATTATTCAGGAAGTTCAATTACACCGCGAACTGCTTGCCGACCGCTTTAATGATGATCCTGAAATAGTAATGACAGATGAGCGGTATGGATTTATTGCCGGAATAATAAAGGAAGTTCTTACAACCATTACAAAGCAGCGTATCGATATATCTCGAAACATAGATTTAGTCCTGACGAACCGGTTTATCGGGTTTCCAATCTTTATATTTTTTATCTGGGCAATGTTCCAGTTAACCTTTTCACTTGGGGTCTATCCAATGGAATGGTTAGACACCAGTGTTAGCTGGTTTTCAATATCATTAGACGGTCTTCTCCCGGATAGCCTCCTTAAAGATCTTCTTATAAACGGAGTAATTGCAGGAGTAGGGAGTGTTATAGTCTTTTTGCCAAATATCCTGATACTTTTCTTTTGCATAGCTCTCTTTGAAGACACAGGCTATATGTCAAGAGCTGCCTTTCTTATGGATAGAATAATGCATCTTATCGGGCTTCATGGTAAATCTTTTATACCCATGCTTATGGGGTTCGGCTGCAGTGTCCCTGCCATCATGGCGACCCGCACCCTTGAAAGCGAAAAGGACCGCATCCTTACTATACTTATTACACCCTTTATGTCATGCTCGGCCAAGCTGCCAATTTATATTGTACTTACAGGTATTTTTTTTAGCGCCCAAGCCGGCAATGTTATTTTTTGCATTTATTTTGCCGGGATTATACTTGCTATTGTAACAGGCCGTCTATTTCGTTCTACTCTCTTGAGGGGTGCCGATGCCCCGTTTGTTATGGAATTGCCTCCTTACAGGGTCCCGATGGTAAAAAGCCTGATAATTCATATGTGGGACCGAAGCAAGATGTTTCTCAAAAAGATGGGCGGTGTGATACTTATCGGTTCTGTTGTGATATGGACACTCTCGGCATTTCCACGAAATATACAGTACTCCAGCGATTATGTTGCTGAAACCAATAGTGTTATAGTCTTGTATGATACTGAAATTGCAACTGCGAATGAACTTGACAGGCAACATCTCGAGAAAAAACGGGATGCTGCTATAGCGCAACTTGAAATGGCCCAAAAAACCGAGAAGATGGAAAAGTCCTACATGGGTCGTATCGGGAAAACTCTCGCTCCTGTGTTTGCTCCTTTAGGAATAGACTGGCGTGGTAGTGTGGCCCTTCTTACCGGTTTTGTCGCCAAAGAGATCGTAGTAAGTACCATGGGAATACTTTATCTCGCTGGAGATGAAGGATCAGACACTCTCAAGAACGCACTGTTATCATCTGATATGACGCCACTTTCCGCCCTGGCAATAATGGTCTTTGTTCTCTTATATCTTCCATGCCTTGCAACAGTAGCGACCATCAAGCAGGAGACCGGTTCCTTTAAGTGGACTTTATTCAGCATTACATACAGCACCTCACTTGCATGGGTTGCGGCTTTTTGCGTCTATCAAGGGGGGAAGATAATAGGATTAAGTTAATGACATGCGAGTAGCCACGGACATCGGAGGCACCTTCACGGATGTGGTTACCCTGGACGGCAACCACATACGGGGCTGGAAGGTCCTTTCCACGCCGGATAGCCCTGACCGTGCCGTCACTGAAACCATCAGGGACCTTGCTGATTTTTCATCCTTTTCTCACGGCACCACCGTGGCCACGAACGCGCTGTTGGAAAGAAAAGGCGCAAAAGTCGCCTTTATCACGACCAGGGGCTTTAAGGACCTTCTCTCAATCGCCAGGCAAAGAAGGCCAAGGCTTTACGATTTTGATTGTTCCCGGACAACTCCTGTGGCGAGTCGCAACTTATGCTTTGAGGTTGCCGAGCGTCTTGCCCCTGATGGTACTGTGATCTTGCCCCTGTCTCTAAGCGATACTTTTGCGCTGGCGGATCATGTTATGGAATCCGGCCCAGAGGCCGTGGCGATTTGTCTTTTGTTTTCCTACAAAAACCCTGCACACGAAATTCTCCTTGAAAAGGCCTTCAAAAAGCACGGCATACCCGTATCCAGGTCTTCAGAGATCATACCGGAGTTCAGGGAGTTTGAAAGGGCGTCAACCACGGCCATAAACGCCTTTATTCAACCTGTTGTCCAGTCTTACGTGCAAGAGATTCGTAAAACTATCAGGGAGGTTGGAGGACCCCAGGATTACGACATCATGAAATCCGCAGGCGGTGTGGCGGCATCAGGCGAAATCCATCCTGTTGAACTCTTGCTTTCCGGTCCGGCTGGAGGTGTATCCGGCGGACTTCTGCTGGCAAGGCTTACAGGAAGAGAAAATCTGATTACCTTTGATATGGGCGGTACAAGCGCCGACTTTTCGGCCATTGTGGATAATGCCCCCTTATGGACAGATGAAGGCGAGATAGACGGTCTTCCCGTCAGGATTCCCACGCTCGACATCACCACCATCGGCGCAGGCGGCGGCTCAATAGCCTGGATGGATAAGGGC
>JAUXDR010000154.1 GCA_030618205.1 Deltaproteobacteria bacterium
CCTCATCCTGTTCATCGTCCAGGTTCTCGTGACCCGTAAGAAGCAGCCATCTCGTGCCCTTGAGTACGTTTTTTTTAGAAAATCCGTAGCCTCCCGAAAGAGCTTGCGTCTGAGGTCCGAAAGCTTGTCGTTGAAGAGCTTGATGATGTGGAAGTGATCAAACACGATGGAGGCGTCCGGGAGGTTCTCAATCACGGCGCTTATATAGGCCGGAGACATATCAATGGCCACTGCCTTGATCTTTCTCGCCTTGCTACGCTTCAGTCTCTTCCAAAAGGGCTCCAAAGCATCGCCACCTTTGCCGTCTCCCACGAATACTACGGCCCCAGTACTCAGATCTAACACTATCGTAAGGTACCGGTGACCCTTGCCAATGGAAATTTCGTCAATGGCGATCCTCTTTAGCTTTCTAAGTTTCGGCTTGGCAAAATGACGATTGAGATTACGCTTCTGGATATCCTTTATCACATCCCAGCTCACCCCCAAGTGCGCTGCCACGTCCTTGATAGTCATATGCTTGGATAACTCCAGAGCATAACGTTCAAACCCCTTGGTATAACTGCCCCTTGCCCCTGATCGGCAAAGCCAACCTTCACCTGTCTCAGAGCCCCACAGGCCAGACATAAGACCCGTTGCACCATCAACATAATGAACACTGCCTTGCAACCAATGGGAGTTGACTTGAACCTACGCCTCACCTTACTCTTCGGCTTTACTTTCTTTGACCCGCAACATGCACAGCGCAAGGTATACCTTTCCTGCTCAATACGAAAATTAACACTGCCCCCTTTATACTTGGTATTCTTGTACTTATACTCCCTGATTCCGAATCCGTGATATAATAAACTTGTGGACATGCTCCAATCTCCTTCCTGAAAAATATGCCTGGAAGAAGATTATCATGTCCACATTTTAAAAAAGCCAGGTACGCAAAAACCTGAAGAACCTTAATTGCAAAAGAGTTGAGAATATACGCAACGCGCTGCCCATTACTGATGATCCGGCAATTATAGAATCATCCACAATGATGGTGGCAGCCCTTGTTCAACAACTGAAAATGCTCATTGTTTCTATTGAAAAACTCGAACGGGAAATCAAGAAAGTTTTTGACCGTCATGCAGATGCAGAAATTTTCGGCACCTTACCAGGTGCAAGCGATGCCCTTGCTCCGCGTCTGTTAGTAGCCTTTGGCTCTGACCGCACGCGTTACTCATCAGCATTGGATATTCAGCGGTTTGCCGGTATTGCACCGGTCACTGAACGTAGCGGCCAGAAAACCTGGGTTCATTGGCGCTATAGCTGCTCCAGGTTCCTCCGGCAAACATTCGTTGAATGGGCGGGTGAGACAATCCATAAATCTTTTTGGGCCAGAGCATATTACGACAAGCAAAGGGAAAAGGGGAAATCGTACCAAGTGGCTATCAGGGCATTAGCGTTCAAGTGGATTCGAATCCTTTTTCATTGCTGGAAAAACAGGGTGCAATATGATGAAGTCACTTATCTGATGGCACTTCAAAAACGCGGGTCCAGTCTCTTGAAAAATGTTGCCGAGCCCGCTTGAAATATAAACAAAAATATTTTTTGGTACTTTTTTATATCAATTTTTAGTTGATGAACACCTCATGGCGTATGGTTATATTTTTATCTGTATGCTTCCCGCCGGTGCCTTATTCTTAGAATGAGAGCCGTATCCCACATGATAGAATAAACTACCCGATAATCCCCTACCCGAAATTTTCTCAAACCTGAAAATTTACCTGTTAATACTGGAAAAGATTCAGCTTTTTCCGGTAGCTCTTTTTCAATTCTTTTCAATATCCTATCGACCCGATCATTGTCTATTTTTTTTAGATCACGTGCTACTGATTTCTTGAATGCAATTTTATAGCTCAAGTTCTTTCCTCATGCTCTCAATAGAAATGACCGGATCAGTGGAGTCATGCAACCGATCATAAGCAACCTGCAAATCTGCAAGTTCGGTCAAATAGACCTCCAAAGCCTTTTGTACATGAAACGATTTAGGCCGTTCTGTCTCTTTTGCGATTTCAGATAGTTTTGAAGCAATTTCATCAGGAACTCTTACTGATATTGCTGTGCTCATACATTACCTCCTGTGTAATTTAATGTATTACATTTTAATACAAAATTGTGGTCGTTTACAAGGCCTTTTTGTAATTAATGAAGAAATATAATGTATGTTTCGCGCAGTTGTGTGCCGGGCAAGGCCCGGCTGCTAATTGGTGATGCCCGGGATTGTGACACAGGTCCCGAGCAAAGTCCATACCCAGCCTGATGGAGGCGAAGGGTAGCCAATGGCAAGGATGTCAGCCGCAAGGCGCATCTGAAGGAGGCCGGAGGCAAAAGCGTGGGTCGACGTACAGGTATGCCCCGTATCGAAAGATAGAGGGCAGGCAGATGAGGCGGGGGGATCTGGGACGAGTCCGCAACACAGGATAAAGTCCTCTATCCATCTATGGTGAGCCCCGTATATCTGACGATCGTGCGCTGAAAGTAGCCAGGGAGGACCCCGGGAGGCCCGCTGCATCTCGGTATGCCAGCTGTTTGAAACTACCGGAATAGGGGAAACCGGTAACCAAATATCCCCCGGCGTTGGTGGAAGATCGTGTCCTTGACCGCCAGCGAGCCACACTCCGCAAGGAGAGGAAAACACAAATCAGGGGACACGACAGCAGCCGGATTGTCGAGTGAGCAAACCGTAAGGGGCGCTTACCGTGTAGTGGGCGTCAGCAGAGGGCGTATTAAGCCGAAGGAAGTCCCTCTTACCATAGAGGGATTGGAAACGAGCCAGCGAATAGAAAAGTGTGGAAGACTCACCCCGGTGAAGGCCTGAACGGTGTCACCTGCCGAATGGCAGGGGTAAATGAGAGTGGTAAGTAGGAGGTACGTCTAATGGGCCTATCGCAGAAGCGGAAACAGCTTAGGCTGTACCCGGAAGTTCTGAGCACGGATGTGTGTAGGGATACCAGGTCAGAAGAGTTCATTGCGTCGTATGTATCTGAAAGCCCGACAGGACAGGTCCGGCTCATGGAGTCAATCCTTGAGCGGAACAACATGAAGCGTGCTATCAAGCGCGTCATCAAGAACAAGGGCGCCCCTGGTGTGGACGGTATGACCGTTCGCAAAATAGAGAGGTACCTGAAACGTCACTGGAGCAAGATCGAACAGGCACTGCTGGAGGGAACGTATTCCCCCATGCCGGTAAAACGGAAGGAGATCCCTAAGCCGGGAGGAGTTCGTTTGTTAGGAATTCCCACTGTGCTTGACCGGGTAATCCAGCAGGCAGTGGCCCAGGTGCTGAATCAGATCTGGGATCATACGTTCTCCGAATATAGCTTCGGATTCCGGCCGAACCGGTCACAACATGACGCAATACGTCAGTATCGTGAATATGTAAGGTCTGGAAAGCGGTTTGTCGTGGATATTGATTTATCCAAGTTTTTTGACCGAGTAAACCATGATCGGCTTATGTCGCGCCTGGCTACCCGGATCAAGGATAAGCGCGTGTTGCTATTGATACGTAGCTTTCTCACCGCGGGCGTAATGCTTGGAGGCCTTGTGGAAGCATCGGAGGAGGGTACTCCCCAAGGAGGCCCACTTTCACCGTTGCTTTCCAATATAGTCCTTGACGAACTTGATAAAGAGCTTGA
>JAUXDR010000262.1 GCA_030618205.1 Deltaproteobacteria bacterium
GTGAAATATGGCTATAAGGCCGTAGCCATGACAGATCATGGCAATATGTACGGAGCGCTCAGGTTTTACGAACAAGCCCTAAAGCATAACATTAAGCCAATCATCGGATGTGAGGTCTATGTTGCACCCAAGGGACGTAAGGACAGGAATGCCAGGAGTTCAAGGGAGGCTGCCTTTCATCTTGTTTTACTGGCGCAAAATAACACTGGATACAAGAATCTCCTGAAACTGGTGAGCATTGCCCAGTTTGAAGGCTTTTTCTACAAGCCGCGGGTGGATCTTGAGCTCCTGGAAGATTTAAATCAGGGTCTTATAGCGCTCTCTGCCTGTCTTCACGGTCAGATTCCGGCTGCTATTCTCCATGGGGACAGGAAAAGGGCAAAGGCCATTGCAGAGACCTATGCAAGCGTATTTGATAACCGTTTTTATCTGGAGATACAGGAAAATGATATAGCCGAGCAGACAATCGTAAACCAGGGGCTGGTGGATCTTGGTAAAGAACTGGGGCTCCCTGTGGTTGCCACTAATGATTGTCACTACCTGGCCCCTGAGGATGCAAAGGCCCATGATGTTCTGCTGTGCATACAGACTAACAAGACAGTAAATGATACCAACAGGATGCGTTTCTCCACGGACAAGCTCTACTTCACTTCTCCCGAGGAGATGGCCGAGAGATTTAAAGACTATCCTGATGCTGTGTCCATGACGGGTGAGATAGCTGAGAAATGCAATGTAGAACTGGAACTTGGGAAACGGCACTTTCCCCTCTATCCGATAAAGAAAGGCGAGACCTACAACGGCCTTTTTGAGGCCGTTGCAAAAAAGGGTCTTGAGGAACGGTTCCAGGAGGATGGAATCCACGAAGAAGAACAGGCCCAATACAGGGAAAGATTTGAGACAGAGATATCGGTCATAAAGGAAAAGGGTTTTGCTTCCTACTTCCTCATAGTTGCTGATTTTATTAACTGGGCAAAGTCTCAGTCCATACCGGTCGGACCGGGCAGGGGGTCTGCAGCAGGCTCCCTGGTGGCCTATGCCATGCGGATTACAGACATTGACCCGGTAAAGTACGGCCTCTTTTTTGAGAGGTTTTTGAATGTTGAGCGGGAATCCCTGCCGGACATAGATATAGATTTCTGCATGAACCGCAGGGATGAGGTAATTCGCTATGTTACAGAAAAGTATGGCGGTGAGGACTTTGTAGCCCAGATAATCACATTCGGCCAGATGAAGGCCAAGGCAGTGATCAGAGACGTTGGCAGGGCCCTTGGAATACCTTATCAGGAGGTGGACCGCATAGCCAAGCTGGTCCCTGACCAGCTCAATATTACTCTTGAAAAGGCCATCAAGCTCGAGCCGAAACTTGATCAACTTGAGAAAAAAGACCCGAAGATAGCAGAACTCCTTACTATCGCACGATCCCTTGAAGGTCTTCCACGCCACGCCTCAACTCATGCAGCAGGAGTGGTTATCTCAGACAGACCCATGGTGGAATATCTGCCCCTTACCAAAGGTCAACACGGCGAGACTGTTACTCAGTTTGCCATGAAGTATGTGGAAAAGACCGGGCTCATCAAGTTCGACTTTCTCGGGCTGAGGACCCTGACTGTAATAGATACAGCCCTCAAGCTTATCAGGGAGCATCTTGGGACGGATATTAACCTGGCCAAGATTCCCCTGGATGACCCTGAGACCTATGAGCTCCTGTCAAGCGCGAATACCACCGGAGTATTTCAGCTTGAAAGCCCGGGCATGAAGGACCTTTTACAGCGCATGAGGCCCTCCGGCTTCACTGACATAATAGCCCTGGTGGCCCTCCACCGGCCGGGGCCTATGGAAAGCGGCATGGTGGACCAGGCTGTGAAGGCCAAAAACGGAGAGGTTGAAGTAACCTATCTCCTGCCGGAGCTTGAGCCCATTCTCAAGGAGACATATGGGGTTATAGTCTACCAGGAACAGGTAATGAAAATAGCCCAGGTACTGGCGGGGTACAGCCTTGCTGAGGGCGATATCCTGAGAAGGGCCATGGGCAAAAAAGATCATAAGGAAATGGCTGCACAGCGGGACCGCTTTCAATCAGGTGCCATAAAGCATGGCATCCCGGATTTCAAGGCCAAGATCATCTTTGATTTGATGGAGAA
>JAUXDR010000096.1 GCA_030618205.1 Deltaproteobacteria bacterium
TGTATCTCAAGCGCTACTATTTTTACATTGCTGTGTTTTTTGGCAAGGACCAGGGATATGACCCCGCATCCTGTGCCAATGTCCAGGATATGATCGAATTTTCTTAGTCTTACAAAGTCCGCAAGCAGTAACGAATCTACAGAAAAACGATAACCATGCCTTGGCTGGAGGATCTTGATATCGTGATCCCTGAGACAGCTCTCCGTGACTTCAGGTGAGATTTCTGGTAAATATAATTCTGATTTTTTTAGGTTTTGAGCCATGATTTTATGCTGTTACTCTTTTTTTGAGACAGATGCGGGGGCCATTATAACCTGTTATGAAAAACTAATCATGATAGCAGTTTGGCAAAGGGTCAGTGATGCCCGGGTTGAGGTAAACGATGAGATTGTGGGGCGCATCGGTAAGGGAGCCCTTGTGCTGCTTGGAGTGGAATCAGAAGACAGCGATGTTGACGCGGCCTTTATAGCGGAGAAATGTGCAAACCTCAGGGTCTTTGATGACCAGGATGGCCGTCTTAATCTTTCATTTGCTGATATTGGAGGAGAACTGCTTCTGGTATCACAGTTCACTCTATGCGCAGATTGCAGGAAGGGAAGAAGGCCGTCATTTATCAAGGCCGCCGCTCCCGACGAGGCCAATAGACTCTACGAGCTTGTGGCTGATATAATCAGGGCCAAGGGTGTCGAGGTGAAGACCGGTCGTTTTCAGGCCCACATGAAGGTACATCTGGTTAATGATGGTCCGGTGACGTTGTTGTTGGACAGTCGAAAGAGGTTTTGATTAAGGCTTATGTCAGAACAGCCGGCCCTTGAGATTTTTGAGGATTGGGAACCGCCTCAACTGAGTGAGGAGGCGTCAATTTGGCTGCTTTCTCAGCTTTCTCCCGAGGTCTTTTCGCGGTTTGCCCAGGCTATACAGCAAGACCCGGAAGGCCAGGCCGCACTCTCCGGGTTCAGAATTTCCCCTAATTCAATAAAAAAGCCCGGCGTCAAGCAGGCCATTTCCGCAAGGCTTGCATCACTTCTTGTGTCCTCAAGGTGGGCAAGGAGGGCCTTTTTCATCCTATCCTTTCCACATGGCAGATGGTTCAGATGGGCGGAGGTCATTGACGCACACGACGAGATCTGGCTGGAAATCAATTGGAGAGAGCTCGTAAAGGGAACCGGGGACCCTGCCTTGGCTGTTGCATTTGCCATGGACGACCGTCTGAGTCTGGCCAGGAGAGGTGAGAGGGCCTTAAAGACAAGATCCATATGGACAGGAGAACTGACCGGTTCCAAGGAGTTGTTACCGGAGGCATGGGCTGAGTTCCAAGGTCTCTTGGGGCCTCAGGAGTTTAGAGATCCTTCAGAGACAGAGGCATTAGAAAACGTGCAAATCAGGCTTGAAGAGATATCAGCCAAGCTGCAGAGAACAGAGCAGGATGAAGTAAAACAAAAAAAGGCAAGAAAAAAGCTAGAGGCCGGAATCAGGGAGCTTGAGGCCAAGTGTTTGGAACAAGAATCCTCTATTAGTAAACTTAAGGATAAGTTGAAGGAGCAGTCAAGGCGTATAAAGGTCTATGAGACTGAAATGGAGTCAGAGGTTGGAGCAAGGGTCGCCGGTTTTTACCGGGAGTTCTGTAACTGTGACATGTGCGAGGAAGAACTGTGGAAAGACTCTATGAAAGAAGGTGGAAGCAAAGACCTCTTGGAAAGGGCGGAAAGGGCCCTCACTGCCCAAAGCCATCTGGATGCCCGGTATGGTACCCGTTCCAGAGTGATCGCCAAGCTTAAAAAGCTTGAATCCAAGTACGAGGAGGTTGAAAGGGCCCTGGGAGATGTCCTTGTCCCAACCACGTCATTGCTTAAGGCCGAAAGGGACCTGCAACTTGAGATTGCCCACTGGAGACAGATGCTTCCAGATGCGGAAGAAGCCTGCTCGCCTTTGGCAGGAAGCCTCCTTGGGCAGGCAAGGTCCTTTAAGGTGAATGAGGAAGGAATCAGGCAGCTTGAGGCATTGTTGACAGAGCTGGATCGTCCACCCATTGAGTCATTACTCAATGAAGAGGAAAAGGCCTTTTTGCACCGCCACATCAGGAATCTTTTGGCTGAAAGGAGAAAGATATGGCAGGCAGGCATGCTGGCCAAGCATCCTCCAGTACGCATCCTCCCCCGTAAAGTAGATGATATTTCGAACCTTTCAGCCTTTGTATTGAGGCACCACGATCTGTGTTCAAATTCCGTTCTGCTGGTTGATGGCTATAATGCAATAAAGTCCTCTGCTGAATGGGCAGCACTTGACAGCCAGAACTTCACCAAGGCAAGAAATCGCTTTATTGAGCTATGGGAGTTAAGGGCAAAGGACTGGAAAAGGGTAGAACTCGTCTTTGACGGCCAGGAAGAGCGCCACTGGATCGAGGAACGGGGCCACCTGATAGTGGTCTATACGGATGCCAGATTCGAGTCCCAGAGAGCGGATATCTATATTCAGTCCCGAATGGGGGAACTCAATGCAGATAACCCTGACACAAAGTTCTTTTTAATCACCGCAGACAGAGAGCTGAGGGACTCTGTCAGCCAGTGGTGTAATTACTTCATTGAGCCGAGATGGGCACTAATACCTTATCTCAGCATAGAAGATTGATTCACTCCCAGATTCCAAGCTTCCTGTAAGCTTCGTAAAGGACTATCCCTGCGGCATTAGACAGATTAAGGCTCCTCACTTTGCCCCATATGGGCAGGTAAAAACTTCTCTCAATGTTTGTCTTGAGGAGAGAAGGAGGAAGTCCCTCGGTCTCCTTTCCGAAGACGAGATAGCATCCCGGTGTGAAGTTTGCTTCAGTATAGATATATTTTCCCCTGGTTGAGAAATAAAGAAAGTCACCCCCGGCATTTTCAAGCATAAATACCTTCAAGCTGCTGTGATGTTTGACAGTTACACTGGGCCAGTAGTCAAGGCCTGCTCTTCGGAGATTCTTGTCGTCGGTCTTAAATCCAAGTGGATGGATAAGGTGAAGGACAGAATTGGTTGCCCCGCAGAGCCGGGCAATGCTACCGGTGTTGGGTGGTATTTCCGGTTCTACTAATACTACATGTAGAGAAGGAAGAGAATCGGACCTGCCAAGGGACTTCATGCCATTTGTCTGATTTTTTCCCGGCACTCAGGGCACAATCCCTTCACGTCCAGCTTATGATTCAGTATCTTAAAGCCGAAACGTTCTCCCAGATCCCCTTCGATGTCCGTTAATCTCGGGTCTGTGAATTCCTCGATTTTCCCGCACTCAATACATCGAAGGTGGCAGTGGTGTTCGTGGCCATATATGTGCTCGTAGTGCATATGGCCGTCTTCAAAGAACACATCCTGGACCAGGCTGGCATCTATTAAGAGAGGTAGAAGGCGATATATGGATGCCTTTGAGATATTTATACCCTTTCGCCTTATAGTCAGATAAAGTGAATCCACATCAAAATGATCATGGGTGGCAAAGATTTCTTTTATTATCTGTTCTCGTTCCTGGGTGTATCGTAGCCTGTTTTTTTGAAGGTACTCACGAAAGACTTGCAATTCCGATTTTTTTTGCATGAAAAGAGCCCTCGATTTTCAGATTTTAACAAATTAAATAATTTACCATATTCAATGTTTTCTTTTTGTTGTACTGATTGGAAGTTGCCAAGTCAAGTTTAAAGCAACTGTTTAATAATAAGCCTATGCCCAGTATTGTGCAAGGATAATTTTCACATTCCATGGCAGTCGACAGCCGGAAAGGGCGTGAATAATTATGTACAAGGAGATGATAAATGACAGCAAAAGAACAAGTTGAGATTCGCGAGACCCTGGGATTTGTCGGCGGAGGACAGATGGCAGAAGCCCTTATAAAGGGCCTGTTGTCAAAAGAATTCTTGAAACCAGGCCGGATCACGGCATCTGATTTGTCTGAGGACAGGAGAAATCATCTCAAGGAGGCATTTGGGATAAATACTACCTCAGAAAACAAGGAAGCAGTCAAAGGATCTGAGATTATTATCCTGGCGGTCAAACCCCAGGTCATGTCTATAGTCCTTGAAGACATTGAGCCTGTTGTGAGCAGCAATCATCTTGTTGTATCCATAGCTGCTGGAATAACCATCCACTCTTTGGAAAAAAGACTCCCTGAGGGTGCAAGAGTAGTGCGCGCAATGCCCAATACCCCTGCATTGGTTCAGGCAGGAGCCGCGGCACTGTGTAAGGGGACTGCCGCTAGTTCGGACGATCTGGATAAAGTGCGACAGATATTGGAGGCAGTGGGCAAGGCAGTTGTGGTACCGGAGACATTGATGGACGCAGTCACAGGGCTCAGTGGTAGCGGACCTGCATATGTCTTTACATTTATTGAGGGATTGATTGATGCAGGAGTGCGGGAAGGGTTGCCAAGAACTGTTGCCCAAGAGTTGGTGGTTCAGACTGTACTTGGGGCGGCACTTATGTGTCAGAATACCGGAAAGCACACGGCAGAATTGACTGCGATGGTGACCAGTCCCGGGGGAACCACTGCTGCGGGTCTGCATGTCCTGGAACGGGCCGCGCTGCGTGGGATATTATCGGATGCAGTCAGGGCCGCAACAGAGAGGTCCAGAGAGCTTGGTGATTGAAAGGGCGCTAAGTTCACGTTACCGGCTGGCTTTGCGAGGCAGTTTTGATGATGCAAGAAACATTAGACCGGCTACCACAGCAGACATGAAAAAGACCCAGGGATAACCGAAGCGTACCCAGATAAGTCCTGCTATTATTGGGGCTATCATGGATACTACGTGCTCAATTGAATAGCTTGTGGATATGGAGGCTGTCAGCTCATCCGGCGATTCAACGATCTTAGAAAGGTAGGTCACATGGGCTGAACGTAAGGAAAACAGGCTGTCATCCAGGATGAAACATGTGAATAGGCATGGCAGGATAAGAGGCTGGGGAAGCTTTGTTTCTGCCAGACCGTAGCAGGCGCAGATCATCAGAAGCATAAGGGAATCACCTATAAGCACAGTCCTTTCCCCCAGTGTGTCAATAAGTTTTCCAAGATAGGGCTTTAGAAATAGGCCTACAACAGAAGATGCAAGAATAAGCCTTGC
>JAUXDR010000258.1 GCA_030618205.1 Deltaproteobacteria bacterium
CTGGCCCCGGGCCGCGAGGTGCGGCTGAGATACGCATATTATATAAAGTGCGTTGGAGTAGTGAAGGATGAACAGACCGGCGAAATAGTGGAGTTGCGCTGCACCTATGATCCTGAAACTCGAGGCGGTGGATCTCCGGATGGACGCAAGGTCAAGGCAACACTGCATTGGGTTTCGGCTGCCCACTCACTCCGGGCCGAAGTGCGCCTGTACGATCATCTCTTCCTGAAAGCAAACCCCGATGAAGTAAAGGGTGGTGGTGATTTCAGGGCCAATTTGAATCCAAGCTCCCTGGAAACCTTGACGTCGTGCCGCGTGGAACCGAGTCTGGCAAGCGCAGCACCGGGAAGTCGTTTTCAGTTTGAGAGACAGGGCTATTTCTGCGTGGATACTAAAGACTCTTCTGATAAAGCACCTGTGTTCAATCGAACGGTGACGTTGCGTGACACCTGGGCCAAGATCGAAAAAGCCATGAAAAACAAGCCGCGATAGGCTCAAACTTAAATTAAGCTATTAGCCTTGTATGTTTCTTTTACCACTACGTGGTATTTTCACGGTAAATTGAACCGCGAAGACGCTAAGGACGCTAAGAAATACTTTTTATCCCAGCCGGTAACGGTCCGGCTGGATAAGTATCTTCTTTGTGTTTAACTTTGCGTTCTTGGCGCCTTAGCGGTTAGCTATTAGTTTAATGATTATCGGTCTACCGCCCTGACAAGCAGGATGTTTTGCTATTACAAACTTTCACCTGTTGGCTGCCAGGAGGGGAAGTGAATGATTACCACCGAGCTGTAAGCGTTTACAGGGTGCTGCAGATGCGAGGCGTACGGGTACGCAGACGTACTCCCTGTACTTCAAGTGCCCGACAACAAAGCAGATGCGGTGCCCTGTGAACGCTTACAAATCCTGCCTGGTTCGGCAAGCCAGGCAACAAGGTTGCGGGCAACATTTGTCGCAGCCTTGTTGAGTGCGGACGCGGCGCCTTGAGCATTCTGCGAGGATGCCGGCACCTTGGACACAAACTCTTTCGTTGCAGTTACCGTTTTTGTCGTATTATCTATGACATAAAAACGTACCCTGACGACTCCTTCAGAAGTTCCGTCATCTTTGATATGGTGGCTGAAATCAAACAGAGTGCTTTCCAAAAGCAAATCGGCTTCTGAAGCGGAGGCGGGAGGAACCACAGCCCCAAACCGGCCACTTTCTTCCAAGGCAACCTGGAAGAGTATTTGCAGCAATCTGACCGGCGCATCACTCCAGCGGCTGTAGGCATAGCTGTTCTGGCCATACCGTGCATCAGTATAAAGGATTTCCGTGCCTGTAAGGGCTCGCGTTCCACGAACCGAAGCCATTTTAATAATATGAGAATTCTTTTTTCCTGTTTCCTCTTGGGCTCTACTGCTGTCCCATTCAGGCGATATCGTATAGATGGAGGCAGGAGGAACGGTTTTGGTTACGCATCCTGCGAGCAGTATACAGGTCAATACGAAGACCATATAGAGCCTATTTTTCACTGTATCCCTCCTCTCCAGGTCCTGGCCGCGGCCGGGAGCGTTTGAATATCAGATCTCCAGGGCTGGCTTCAATGGCGCGGGTTGTTCTTTGCAGATCTCCCACCAGAATACCCAATTCGTAAAGCAGTTGATTAAACGATGCAAGGCTCTGTCGCGCATCTTGGCTTATGTCACGACCGATGTCAGCATAGTTTTCCTCCAGGCAGTCGGCCATTTTCTCAACACTGACAGAGGCGGCTTCAACCTTTTCAAAAGCCCCGACAACGCGTTTTTCCATGACAACACCGTTATCAACGAGGTTCTGGAACCCTTGCAGTTGCCCTCTGATATCTTTGGCGAGCATCTTTGTTTCAGAAAGTAAATCTTCAATGTTTTGCAGATTCTTCTCACTGAGCAGCCGGTCAAACTTGTCCAGGGCCATTGCTGATTTTGCAGCGAGTATGGTCAGGGATTCATTGATCCGTGCGTAGGTTGAAGGACTTGCAGGAATGACAGGAATCTCATCTTCTGTTTTTTTGAGCAGTGGAGCGTCTTTGCCGCCCCCTTTGAGCTCAACAAAGGCCAGCCCCGTCATCCCGAAAAACTCAAGCGTGGCCGTGGTGTCCACCTTAATTTGGGTGCCATGTTTGATTTTTAAAAGGAGCTCCACCTCTTCGGAA
>JAUXDR010000028.1 GCA_030618205.1 Deltaproteobacteria bacterium
GCTATCTCTGTGGCAGCGGTCTCAGGGGCATCGGAGCCATGTACTATGTTTTTTTCAATGTCCGTGGCAAAATCAGCCCTTATAGTCCCAGGCTTTGCTTCTTTGTAGTTTGTGGCACCCATGAGCTCCCGGTTGCGCTGGATTACGTCTTCACCCTCAAGGACCATAATTATTATTGGTCCGGAGGACATGAAATCAGTGAGGCTTTCGAAAAAAGGTCTCTCTCTATGAACTGCATAGAAGCCTTCTGCTTCCTTCTTGCTTAAGTATATCATTTTCATGGCAGCTATCCGAAATCCAGCACCTTCAAAGCGTTTGATGACATCCCCGATAAGGCCCCTGGACACGCCGTCCGGCTTGATGATAGATAATGTACGTTCCATTCTGATAAGATCTCCTTTTTTAGCTGATTAAAGGTCGTTAGGCTGAAGGCCGAAGGCTGAAGTGATCTAACAGCCTTCAGTCTTCAGTCTATCTATCTAATTTTATGTGATCGCGCATAATTTGTCCCTAAAAGCCTTCCACCTTCAGTCTATCCACTTCGCTACCCTAAACGACAAATTGTAGGTTGGGTTAAGCCGTCGGTCTGCAACTAATTTTGTTGGGTTCGCTAATTTTACAGTGATCTCAGCGTGTTGAGGTTCTATTAAGTTAGGCGAACCCAACAAAAGTGATGACTATAACCGCTTAACCCAACCTACAATATACCCAAGGACTTGCTGGCCTACAAGCAAGGCCAACGAGAGAAAAGTAACCCTGAACGGTGAACCCTGAACCCGAGAACGGTTACCTCATTTTTTACTGTATTCACTGATGATTTCTTGACTTCAATTTTTACTTTTATTAAATTATTTCAGCGTTCCTTGTGCGAGAGTGGCGGAAATGGTAGACGCACTGGACTTAGGATCCAGCGGGCTTACACCTATGCGAGTTCGACTCTCGCCTCTCGCACCAAAGAAATTGTTTTTTAAAATAGCACTGTATGTTTGCCATTTGCTCTTGACTGGGGCTTTTCTCCTTTATTTTTCTCTTTAAAGATATTAAATAAATGAACTAGGCATCCTTCATTCGCCAGTTTACACTTATTCCCAAAAAGGGTGTATTATAGAATCGAATGCTGGATGCCGAAACTGGAAACTAGAAATTGGAAATTAGAAACTTGAAATTAGAGCTGAAGCTGATTAATCCATTTTTTATCCAATTTCCAATTTCCAATTTCCAATTTCACTATTAAACTTGTAAAGAAAGGTAAGAAGTTAATGAAGGTTACAGTCGAAGACATAGGTCCTATTCAGAAACGTCTCTCAGTAGAAATACCCGCTGACGTGGTATCTAAGGAGTTTGACAGCGCGTACAACCAACTGAAAAAAGGGGCAAATATTAAAGGTTTCAGAAAGGGCAAGGCCCCTCGCAGCATACTGGAGCGTCACTACGGTCCACAGGTGGAAAGTGAGGTGCTTGAGAAGCTTATTAAAGATAGCCTGCCCGATGCCCTTAAGGAGGCAAACGTGGAGCTGATACTTGATCCCCAGTTGGATTCAACCTTTCCCTTAAAGGCCGCCGAACCTTTTTCTTATTCAGCCCTTTTGGACATTTGGCCTGAGTTTGAAGTGCCAAAATATAAAGGCCTTGAACTGGAAGAGCCTCTGGTGGAGGTAAGTGAAGAGGAGATCCAGGAGCAACTTGAGGCCCTGCTACGCCATTTTGCAACAGTAGAGTCTGTGGGAGAAGACCGCCCTGTAGAGAAGGGAGATCTTGCTATAATTGATTATGTGGGGGAGATAGATGGTGAGCCTGTGGATGGCCTTTCGGAAGAAAATTATTATCTGGAAGTTGGCGCCGGCTATTTCAATTCCGTGTTTGAGGAACAACTGCTGGGAATGACTAAAGGTCCTGAGAAGTCTATTGAGGTCAGCTATTCTGAGGACGCTTTAAACGCAAAGGTTGCCGGCAGGACTGTCCAATTCAAGGTGGTGTTAAAAGACATAAAAAAACGAATATCACCCGAGCTGAACGACGATTTTGCCAAACAGATCGGAGCAGACCTCAAGACCGTTGAAGATTTGAGGGCTCGTCTGGCTAAACAGCTGGAGATAGACAAGCGGAAGGCCGCGAAAAGCAGTCTGAGACAGCAATTCCTGGAACAATTGAGGGAACAGGTGGATTTTCCCGTACCTGAGAGACTGATTGATGCCAAGCTCACACAAATGGTGGATAACGTGATAGGTCATCTCCAGGAACGGGGTATGGATCTTGAGAGGGCCGGGATGTCGGAGGACCGGCTCCGCGCGAAGATGCGGGAAGACGCTGTTAGCCAAGTGAAGACTGAGATTATTTTGGACAAAATTGCCGAAGCAGAAAACATTGGCGTGGACCATGACGAGGTTTCCGAATATTCTAAGTACGTGGAAAGCCAATCCCAACAGCTAGGTGTGGACAAGAAGCAGTTACAGGCCGCAGTGGTGCAGAACGTTCTTCCCAAGTTGCGGGCAAAAAAGACCGTGGATTTTCTTTTGAAACAGGCAGTTGTAAAGCCGGCCTCCCAGGAGGTTGATTAAATGCCGCTGATACCTATTGTTATAGAACAGAGTCCCAGGGGCGAGAGGGCCTACGATATATATTCGCGTCTCCTTAAAGAGCGCATAGTATTCTTGGGAGGCATAGTCGATGATGAAATAGCCAACCTTATTATAGCCCAGTTTCTTTTTCTGGAAGCGGAAGATCCCAAAAGGGACATAACACTTTACATAAACTCACCCGGTGGGATGGTTACGTCGGGTTTAGCTATTTATGACACCATGCAATACATCAGACCTGATGTAAGTACACTTTGCCTTGGCCAGGCAGCCAGTATGGGTGCGATGCTTCTTGCTGCAGGCGCTAAAGGTAAACGTTACACCCTTCCCAATGCAAGAATCCTGATCCACCAGCCCATGGGGGGATTCCATGGCCAGGCAACAGATATTGATATCCATGCCAGAGAGATCTTGAAGATGCGTCAGAAGTTAGATGAGATTCTTGCGGCCCACACCGGTCAGCCTCTTGAGAGGATTCAGGAGGATACGGAGAGAGATTTTTTTATGAGTGGGGAAGAGGCCGGGGAGTATGGCCTTATAGATGAAGTCATTGCAAAACGTGATATCATCCCCCAGGAGGATAAGCTGAATGGCTAGGACGAAAGATTTTGAAAACCAGGGGAATTTACACTGCTCATTCTGTGGAAAGGGCCAGGAAGAGGTGAAAAAGCTCATAGCCGGCCCGAGTGTATACATTTGTGATGAATGTATAGAACTCTGCAATGATATAATAGCCGAGGAATATGATGGGGAAGACGAGGTTGGCAGTGCAGAGAACAAGATTCTCAAGCCCGCTGAAATAAAGGCCCTTTTGGACGAGTATGTTATTGGCCAGGAGATGGCCAAGAAGATCCTCTCTGTTGCGGTACACAACCATTACAAACGCATCGACTGTGGGATCAATATGGAGGATGTGGAGCTCCAGAAAAGCAACATCATACTCATTGGGCCAACCGGCAGTGGAAAGACCCTTTTAGCTCAGATTTTGGCCAAGATCCTTAATGTACCATTCACATTGGCAGACGCCACCACACTGACAGAGGCAGGCTATGTAGGGGAGGATGTGGAAAATATTATATTGAACCTCTTACAGGCATCTGACTACGATGTGGAGCTTGCAAGCCGTGGAATCGTATATATAGATGAGATCGACAAAATCGCAAGAAAGTCAGACAGCGCCTCCATTACAAGAGACGTGTCAGGAGAGGGCGTTCAGCAAGCACTTCTGAAGATCATAGAAGGTACCGTGGCCAATGTGCCGCCAAAGGGCGGGCGCAAACATCCCCAGCAGGACTTTGTTAAGATTGATACTACTAATATACTGTTTGTTTGCGGTGGTGCTTTTGTAGGCCTGGATTCCATTGTCAAGACAAGAATGGGCAAGTTCTCCATAGGTTTTGGCGCGGATGTTCAGGGCGCACGGGATCTTTCGTTGGGTGAGATTCTCAAGGAAATTCAGCCGGAAGACCTAATAAAATATGGGCTGATCCCAGAGTTCGTTGGCAGAATTCCAGTTGTTGCGACCCTGGAGGAACTGGATGAAGATGACTTGGTAAAGATCCTCCGTGAGCCCAGAAACGCTTTAGTGAAGCAGTTCCAGAAGCTTTTTGCAATGGATGATGTTGATCTCCACTTTACCGATGGGGCAATAAGGGCTATTGCTCAGGAGGCGACAAAGAGAAAGACAGGGGCCCGTGGGCTGCGGGCTATTCTGGAACAGGCCATGTTGAATGTGATGTATGAGCTTCCATCCAGGGAAGGTGTTAAAGAGTGCGTGATAAGTGAGGATGTAGTCCTCAACAAGTCAGAGCCTATACTTCTCTATGAACCCAAGGCCAAGGCATCAATAAGTGCCTAAAGTGAGCTAAAGTTATAAGTGCCTAAAGTTAAGGTGTCGCTTCGCTCAATTTATATTAACCGCGCTGAAGGCGCGCACCACTTACGAGCTATGATCTATGAGTGAAAAAAAGAAAAATTTGACGGTTTCACTTTTACCCCTTCGCGATATTGTCCTTTTCCCGCATATGGTGGTCCCTCTTTTTGTCGGGCGTGATAAGTCGGTAGAGGCCATAGAGCAGGCCATGACTTTGGAGCAGGAGATATTATTAGCTGCCCAAAGGGATGCCAAGGTGGATGATCCCAAGGAGAAGGACATCTATCAGATAGGGACCTTGGGCACGATACTCCAGTTGCTTCGTCTGCCTGATGGCACGGTCAAGGCCCTGATAGAGGGTAAACGACGGGCCGAGATCAAACATTATGTTCCCAATCAGGAATATTTTGTGGTGGAGGCAGAGCCCTTGCCACAATTATCAGACCGCTCGCCTGAGATAGAGGCCCTTATACGAGTCACGGTTAGTGCCTTTGAGGAGTATGCAAAATATAACAAGAAGATCCCCCCTGAAGTGGCCCTTTCTGTTTTTTCCATAACGGATCCTTCCCGATTGGCAGATACCATCGCTTCCCACATACCGCTTAAGGTCCATGATAAACAGTCCCTACTGGAGCAGATCCATCCCGGCAGACGCCTTGAACGGCTTTATGAGCTCATGCGTTCCGAGATCCAAGTCGTTCGGATGGAACAGCGGGTGAAAGAGCGCGTTAAGAAGCAGATGGAAAAAAACCAGAAAGACTATTATCTCAATGAGCAGATCAGGGCCATTCAAAAGGAGATGGGCCAGAAAGAAGACTCCCAGGCCGATCTAAAAGATCTTGAGCGTCGCATAAAACGCAAGCGTCTCTCCAGGGAGGCAGCGGCCGGGATCCGGCGGGAATTCAAGAAGCTTAAGATGATGGCCCCCTTGTCCGCCGAGGCCACTGTGGTGAGGAATTATATTGACTGGATACTAGTGCTCCCCTGGTTTGAGAAGACCAGGGACAAACACGACATAGTTGAAGCGGAGCGAATCCTCAACGAAGACCACTATGGCCTGGAAAAACCCAAGGAGAGGATTCTGGAATATCTGGCTGTTCAGAGCCTGGTTAAAAAGATGAAGGGGCCGATCCTGTGTCTGGTCGGACCTCCCGGCGTTGGGAAAACCTCACTTGCGAGATCCGTGGCCCGTGCCCTGGGGAGGAATTTTGTGCGCCTTTCCCTTGGAGGTGTGAGGGATGAGTCGGAAATCCGCGGCCACCGGAGGACATATATTGGCGCAATGCCTGGAAAAATCATCCAGTCGCTCAGAAAAGCCAAGTCCAACAACCCTGTGTTTTGCATAGATGAGGTGGATAAGATGAGTTCAGATTTCCGTGGAGATCCTGCATCTGCCCTCCTGGAGGTCCTGGACCCAGAGCAAAACTTTGCTTTTAATGATCATTATTTGGATCTGGATTATGATCTTTCCCGGGTGATGTTTATCACAACTGCAAATGCCCTTCATACTGTCCCGCTACCCCTTCAGGACAGAATGGAAATTATAGAACTCCCTGGATACACTGAGGAGGAAAAACTGGAGATAGCAAATGGTTACTTGCTCCCAAGGCAGCTTGAAGCCCATGGCCTGAAGCCTGAACGGCTCCAGATAAGTGATGGAGCAATCTTAGATATAATTCGTTCTTACACCAGAGAGGCCGGTGTCAGAAACCTCGAGCGTTTTTTGGCTTCAATCTGCCGTAAGGTGGCTATGGAAGTAGTACGCAATCGAGAGAAAAGCCATGTAATCAAGGTCAACCAGTCGTCTCTTAATAAGTACCTCGGCGTCCCCCGTTATCGTTTCGGGCAGACAGAAGAGAGCGCACAGACAGGTGTGGCTACAGGTCTTGCCTGGTCCGAAACCGGAGGGTCCCTGCTTCAGATAGAGGCCGTCCTTATGCCCGGAAAGGGTAAGCTAACCATTACAGGGAAGCTGGGTGATGTTATGCAGGAATCTGCCCATGCAGCTATGAGTTATGTACGTTCAAGGGCTCATGAATTCAGGCTGCCCTGGGATTTTTATCAAAAAGTTGATATTCACGTACATGTACCCGAGGGCGGCATACCCAAAGATGGCCCATCCGCGGGTATCACCATTGCCACAGCAATAGCGTCCGCCCTGTTAAAAATTCCTGTCAGGCACAATGTGGCCATGACAGGGGAGATCACCTTGAGGGGCAGGATACTCCCAATAGGTGGCCTTAAAGAGAAGCTCCTTGCTGCGAGACGCGGTGGTATTGAACATGTTCTAATGCCAAAGGAAAATGAGAGAGAATTAAAAGAAATTCCTGCCAAGGTGACACGCTCTATTCATATCCAGCCGATTGAGCATATGGATGACGTATTAAAATACGCCCTTGTCCTTGAAGATCCGGATAGCCTGTTTGCGGGCGGCCCAAGTCCCTCAGAGACGCCATGTTGGTTTACAGAGCAGGAGCAGCAGCCTGAGATTCATGCACCTCATTAGTTTTGCGAATGATTCTTCTGATTAAACTTTTTTATCATAAGTATCGATAAGCTCGCCAAGTGGGTAGAGCTTCGGAGGGATTCATTTTCAACGGAGGTAGTATAAATGTTAAAAAGTATTTTTGGATCTGTTTTTCTGGTTCTTTTCCTATTCATTTCTGCCTTTGCGGCAATAAATCTTAACACTGCGGATAAGGCCGCTCTTGAATCCATAAGCGGAATCGGCCCGGCCAAGGCAGAGGCCATAATAAAATACAGAGATGAGCATGGTTCATTTAAGAGTGTGGATGAACTTCTGAACGTTAAGGGTGTAGGGCCGAAAATGCTTGATAATATCAAGGAACAGGTGGAAATTACAAAGTAGGTCGTTATCCATCCGAGATTCTCAAGCACCTAAAAACTGAAAGTTCTTTCCGAGTAATGCTCTGCCCGCTAATTTATTGGAAATTAAAATCGGAGGACGATAAGTGAACCGAGAATGGTTTGCGATCAGAACTCAGCCAAGAAAAGAGCAGATTGCAAGGAAACATTACGAACAACAAGATTTTATTGTCTATTTGCCTCTTATTCTTACGATTAGACGGCATGCGCGCAGGATTGACAAGGTCCCTCGTCCCTTATTTCCTGGTTACGTTTTTTTGCATCTATCCATAGAAGATCGCAGGTGGAATACTATCAGGAGTACTATCGGAGCAACCGGTCCTGTTCGATTCGGTGAGTATTATCCGCCCGTGCCGGACTGGGTTATTGAAGGCCTGCGCGTCCGTGAGGATGAAAGCGGTCTTATTTCTCTTGGATCTCAGGGGTCCACATTCAAGTCGGGTGATAGAGTATCTGTGGTTCTAGAAAATCTGGAATATATTGAGGGGATTTTTCAGGCAGTCAGAGGGGAAGACAGGGCACTAATACTTATGGAGATACTCCGTCGGCAGGTATCCACCATGGTGCCGATGTGGGCGTTGAAGGCTGCATAAACAGGGTGTCCAGTCACGAGCGCCATTTTATTCACCGGCTTGACTTGATATTTGTATGTGGTTACACTCAAATTACTGTTCATTTAATGAACAGTATATTCAGATTTGGTTGATGAAAATTTGCAGGCAAGATGGGTGATTTTCACCCAAATGGCGGTAGCTCGCTTTTTTCAATAACTTTAGTACGTTAGTTCTAGGCACTCTTAGCATATCTGTGTAATTGATCCCCCTACTTCTAGTGTAATTCCCTTTAAGGACGTCCCTTTAAATGGTATTTGACGATGGACTGCGGCGCAGTCTTTTCAGAGTTCTCCAGACTGATCCCCGAATGAGCCAGCGTGCCGTGGCAAAGGCACTTGGTATCAGTTTAGGCAAGGCGAATTATTGTCTCAAGGCTTTTATAGACAAGGGATGGGTGAAGCCCCGACGCTTTCAGCACAACGGAAACAAATGGGGTTATGCATACATCATTACTCCTGACGGATTGGAGGCAAAGGAGAGGATAACCGTTCGGTTCTTGCAA
>JAUXDR010000010.1 GCA_030618205.1 Deltaproteobacteria bacterium
ACTGCCAAAATACAAGATCAACAAAGTGTAAACTACTTTTGATTTGTCGTGAAGGATGCCCAGATTGTCATCAAAGTCTAATATTAACTTAAGGTAATAATTATGTTTTTAGGTTCTATTTTGGGGCGGTTCTCAAGCGATCTGGCCATTGATTTGGGAACTGCAAATACACTGGTATATGCGAAGGGCAAGGGCATAGTCCTGCGTGAACCATCTGTGGTCGCAGTGCGCAAGGATGCCAAGGCAAACAGAGTCTTGGCCGTGGGCAGAGACGCCAAAAATATGCTAGGGAGGACACCTGGAAATATTGTGGCTATCCGACCCATGAAGGATGGCGTAATTGCTGATTTTGAAGTTACAGAGGCCATGCTGCGTTATTTTATACGGAAAATACACGATCGGCGGACTCTGATTCGGCCTCGAATCAACATAAGTGTGCCGTCCGGTATCACGCAGGTTGAGAAGCGAGCTGTCCGGGAATCCGCCGAGTCTGCAGGCGCAAGAGAAGTTTACCTGATTGAAGAGCCTATGGCAGCCGCTATTGGTGCGGGGTTGCCGATTACTGAGCCGATTGCAAATATGATAGTGGATATGGGTGGAGGTACTACCGAAGTGGCTGTCATTTCTTTGGCCGGGATCGTCTACAGTAAGTCTGTTCGTGTAGCAGGTGATAAGATGGACAGTGCTATTTTACAGTATATTAAGAGGAAATTTAATCTGCTGATTGGTGAGCATTCGGCAGAAAAAATCAAGATAGAACTGGGCGATGTTATACCTGAAGAACCTTATCCGGAGATGGAGATAAAGGGTAGAGATCTGGTATCAGGGGTGCCCAAGACCATAACGATTAATTCGTCAGAAGTACGTTCAGCTATAACAGAACAGATAGACACAATAGTCGATACGGTAAAAAGCGTACTTGAGCAGACCCCTCCGGAATTGGCTGCTGACATTGTCGACAAAGGAATTGTTCTAACAGGAGGTGTGGCCTTGCTGAAGAATTTGGATAAGCTCTTGAGAGAGGAAACAAATCTTCCTATAATTATTGCTGATGATCCTTTATCTTCCGTGGTTTTAGGTGCTGGCATGTCTCTGGACAATCTTGATATCTTGAAAGAAGTTATGATCTATTAATTCAGCCGGTTATATTTTTTCTGTTGCATATCGATTGTGCCATTTCGCACTGGAAATCCCAAAAAACGCATGACGGTATATTTAGTCCTGGCCGTTGTGGTTTTTTTGATCTTTGTAGTGGTGGGCCTGCGCCTTGGTTCACCGGCCGCTGTATCTCCAGTCAAATACTTTTTTGTGGACTTAACGGGCTATTTGCAAAAAGGCCTTTCCGGACCCTTGATATGGGGGGGAAAATTGTGGCGATCATACTTGGCCCTTCAGGACGTTGAGTTAGAAAACAAGGCCCTTCGTCAAGAGGTGGTCCAACTTCAAAAAGAAATTGGCCGGTACCGTGAGGCCCTTATCGCCAATGCCCGTTTTAAGAGGTTATTGGGAATAAAAGAGGAAGTCGGCGCCACGGTAATAACGGCCAATGTGGTCGGAGTGGATTTGGCCCCATGGTTGGCCACAATTACTGTGGACCAGGGTCGCAAAGACGGGATAAAGCCGGGGATGGTAGTCATGTCCGGAGCTGGTGTTGTAGGACAGACAATGGAAACTTCCCTTCATTTCAGCAAGGTTTTATTGTTGTCTGACTATAACAGCGCGGTAGCTGCACTTATACAGCGCAATCGAGCCAGGGGTATTATAAAAGGCGCGGGGAAGGGACGATGTTACCTGGCCTATGTGGAAAAAGTGGTGGATGTTGAGGCTGGGGATAGAATTATTACATCCGGCACTGACCGGATTTTTCCAAAGGGACTTCTGATAGGAAAGGTCTCTTCTGTAACTGAAGGTTCTATTTCTGATCTTTTCCAGGAGATCATTGTGACGCCGGCTGTTGATCTCAAAAGAGTAGAAGAAGTGGTAGTTCTTGTTACAAATCAGCCCTTCGTGGAGTCACGCCATTGAAAAAAGCGTTGGTCGTTATTTTTTTGGGGTACGTTCTACTTTTAATTGAAACGGCCCTGGGCTTCCCGTTTCAGTTCGGACAAATCCGACCGGACGGTTTGGTGCCGCTTGTAGCCTGGTACGGGCTTCAACACTCTTTACCCGGTGGCATCCTCGCTGTATTGGGGTTAGGTATCCTCAGTGAGCAGATGTCAGCCATGCCGGCAGGTCTTTATGCTCTGGCATATGCTGGTGAATATTTGATGATCCGGTATATCTTAAACCATATAGTGTGTGCTGCGACATGGCAACAGATGATGCTGGTTTCGTTTTTGAGTATTGAGGTCGTGGCGGTCCTTTTGATCGGCAGTGGTGCTGCCGAACTCTTGTGGCCTTGGGGATTTGCCCAGGCCCTGCTCAACGGTGTTCTTGCCCCTTTCTGGTTTTTTGTCTTTGATAAAGCAAATTCGGTTATTTTCAGTGAGGATAAGTGGCTTGGAGTGAAAGAACACAGTGAAGTTTAAGGTCAAGACAATTTGGCGTGTCAAGCGCTTTGACCAGCTGGATCAGGAGGCAAACAAACGGAGGTGTGATGTTGCCATTCTGATTATGTTTCTGTGCGTGGTTACATTTTGTGCCCGCCTATGGCATTTACAGGTTGTGCAGGGAGAGCATTTCAGGGAACAATCCGAGCGGAATCGAATAAGATCTGTGCGTCTTCAGCCACCCCGGGGAAAAATTCTTGATAGGACAGGCCGTCTCTTGGCTGGAGTAAAGCCTTGCTTTAATGTATGTCTTGTCAGGGAGGATGTACGGGACATGGAAGCTCTTCTGGCCAAACTTTCTCCCTTACTGGGGGAGACGGAGGCTGAGATTCGGACCCGTCTCGGTTCAGAGCATAAAGGACCAAAATACGTACCCATAGTAATTAAGAGGGGGGCTGAATGGGAGACCCTTTCCAGGATTGAGTCCCGGCTCTTTAGCTTGCCGGGCGTGTTTATTGAGGTGACTCCCGCCAGGAAATATCCCTATGGTAGTATTGCCCCCCATTTGCTCGGTTATCTCGGAGAAATCAGCCGGGAAGATATTGTAAAAAAACGTTATAAAGGCGCGCGTTCGGGTGATCTGATAGGGAAATGCGGGATTGAGGAAAGGTTTGAAAATGATCTGGCAGGGATAAAGGGCCAACGCAGGTTAGAAGTGGATGCCGGGGGACGCTTGGTAAGAGTGATAGACGAGAAACCACCTGTTCCCGGGAAAAATTTGTATCTTTCTGTTGATTTGGATCTTCAGCAGGCCTCGGAAGAGGCCATGAAGGGATATGTCGGGGCCCTTGTTGCCCTGGACCCTCAGACCGGGCGGATACTTGCCTTAGTGAGCAGTCCTGCTTTCGATCCGGATGTATTTGCCACGGGCATTAATAATGAGGAATGGAAGGCATTGAATGATCCTGTTTCAAGGCCTTTGCAAAACAAGGCCCTTCAGGGCAGATATGCTCCTGCTTCGACTTTCAAGATTGTGATGGCTGCAGCGGCTTTACAAGAGGGGATAATTACAAAAAATACGTCGTTCAAATGTACGAGCCAATTCCGTTTAGGCAGAAGCGTCTTTAGGTGTTGGGATTGGCGTGGACATGGGCAGACCAATTTGTATAAGGCCCTGGTTGAGTCCTGCGATATCTATTTCTATCAGGTCGGTCTTAAGCTTGGGATTGAGAAAATAGAAAAGTACGCCAAGGCCTTTGGGCTGGGATCAAAGACAGGGATCGATCTTCCCAATGAGAGCAGAGGATTTATTGCTACGCCGGACTGGAAGCTCGGAAGATATCATGAGCCGTGGCAGGAAGGAGAGACCCTCATCACAGCCATAGGCCAGGGTTTTACTCTTGCAACTCCTCTGCAGATGGCCTGTCTGATAGCTGCCGTAGCCAATGGCGGCACCTTATATAGCCCGGTTTACCTGGAGAAGATGACAGGACCGGATGGCCACATCGTCGCATCTTTTGAGAGTGATCCAAAGGATAAATTGCCGATTTCTGAAACAAATCTAAGGATAATCAGGAGGGCCTTGGTGGGAGCAGTAAATGATAAAAAGGCTACAGGCAAACAATGCAAATTGCCTGATGTCCATGTGGCGGGCAAGACCGGTACCGCGCAGGTGATAGGACAGGCTAAACGCCGGCAGGATAAAAATTTGGTTTGGAAACACAGAGATCACGCCTGGTTTGTGGCCTACGCTCCGGCAGAGAGGCCTGAGCTGGCGGTAGCAGTATTGTGCGAGCATGCCGGACATGGCGGCTCTGTTGCAGCACCTATTGCCCGTAAGGTTTTCGAGACGTGGTTTCAAATTCAATCTCCTCTGCCTGTATTAGGGCCCCACAAGACTGCTTTCAATGTAAACAATATAGATGACCATGTTTGATAGGCGATCTCTGGAACATTTTGACTGGTGGCTCTTTCTAGCTGTTCTGCTGCTCATGGCTATAGGTTTTGTCAACTTGAACAGCGGCAGTGCAGCTACTGACTATCCCTTTCAATGGAAACAACTTCAGTGGTACATAGCAGGCACCGTTTTGATGTTGAGTCTGGTAGTCTTTTTTGATTATCGTCTTCTTATGGTCTATTCTGTACACATTTACTTGATTATGGTTTTTATGCTTATACTGGTAGTTTTTATAGGTAAGACTGTAGGTGGATCACAGCGCTGGCTCTCTTTGGGGTTTATGAATATTCAGCCCTCCGAACTGGCCAAGCTCGCCACGGTTATTATTCTGAGTAGTTATTTTTATCATGACGACAGACCACAGTATGGTCTAATAGATTTATGGCGGCCTGTCCTTTTGATGCTTGTTCCAATTTTTCTGATTTATCACCAGCCGGATTTAGGGACAGCGCTGTTTCTGGTGCTGATTTTTGCTTCTTTAGTGTATATGGCTCGTCTCCATTGGACATCCTTTCTGCTGCTGTTGGGCTCAGCAATTGCCGCTTTTCCTGTTGTATGGGAGTTCCTTAAGCCCTATCAAAGGAACAGAATTATAAATTTTTTTTCCCCGGAGAGGGATCCACTCGGTGCAGGATATCACATATCACAATCGAAAATTGCCATTGGTTCAGGACAGATCCTGGGCAAAGGTTACATGAAAGGGAGCCAGGCCCACCTCAACTTTCTGCCGGAGGTCCACACTGATTTTGCCTTTTCTGTCTGGGCTGAGGAATGGGGTTGGGTGGGAGCTGTAATTCTACTGGGGATATTTTTCCTTATGCTATACCGCGGATTTTTGATAGCATCACAATCCAGGGAACGTTTCGGGGCCTTTTTGGCCTTTGGGATAACAGCCATGCTTTTCTGGCAGGTAGTGATAAACATAGGCATGGTCATGGGACTTATGCCTGTGGTAGGTATTCCTTTGCCACTTGTCAGCTATGGCGGCTCCTCGGTGTTTACTACGCTTATAGGTGTAGGGCTGTTGCTCAATATAAGATCAAGGCGCTTCATGTTTCAGAAAGGGACAAGGACCCGGTAAGGGATTTCAATCAGATCTGTATTTCTGCCATTGTTTCAGGACGTTTCGCACATACCTCCTGGTCTCAGGGTAAGGCGGGATTCCTTTGTATCTTTCGACTTTCCCCGGCCCTGCGTTATAAGCTGCCAGAGCCAGGACCAAATTGCCTCTGAATCGTTCAATCAACTGCCTTAGGTACTTGGTGCCGCCCCGGATGTTTGCCTTGGGATCAAAGGGATTTGACACTGCCAGACTTGAGGATGTCCCAGGCATCAACTGCATGAGCCCAATGGCACCCTTTGAGGAACGGGCATCTGGAATCCCTCCTGACTCGATTTGTATTATTGCCCTGATCAAGTCAGGATCCAGACCATAGCGTGTGGCTGTCTCGGATATAATTTCCTCAAATTCCGAGTAATTCCTTGGAACATGTGGGGAGATGTGCCTGGATCGGCTTGCCAAACCATAACGCGGATCAGCGGGCACGTTACTGAAGTGCCATGCACCGCGCTCATCCACGAAGGAATATATACTGCCTGCACTACTCACTCCTGTGTTGCAGAGAACAAGGAATGCACAAGTCACAAACAGTTGAATCCCTGAGACTGACCATCTAAGATGTATTGTCTGCATTAAACATTATTTCGGCATCTTTTCCCAATCAGCTAAAAATTTTTTAAGGCCTATGTCGGTCAATGGGTGATGGGCTAGCTGTGCTATTACTTTGTAGGGAATAGTTGCTATGTCGGCACCAATTTTTGCAGCCTCCAATACATGTATGGGATGTCTAATGCTTGCTACTATGATTTCTGTGTCAAAGGCATAATTGTCGAAAATCTGAATTATGTCTTCTACCAGGTTCATGCCTTCATGGGAGATATCATCAAGCCTTCCAATAAAAGGGCTGACATAGCTTGCTCCGGCCTTTGCTGTCAGTAACGCCTGAAGCGGAGAGAATACTAGGGTTACGTTGGTCTTTATACCCTCACCCGCCAGTTTTTTCGTGGCTCTTAAACCATCGGTGGTCATTGGAATTTTGACAACGACATTAGAAGCGATTTCAGCCAGTTTTCCGGCTTCCTTCACCATGCCGTCAACGTCTGTGCTAATCACCTCAGCACTCACAGGGCCATCAACAATACCGCATATTTCTCTGATCCTGTCTTCAAAGGCGCAATTCTCTTTGGCTATAAGAGAAGGGTTTGTGGTTACTCCATCTGCTAGTCCCAGATCTGCTGCTTTGCGAATTTCGTCCAAGTTGGCAGTATCAATAAAGAATTTCATTTTTTATAACTCCTTTTCGTCCCTTTTTTTTATAATAACGACCTGCTTGCAAAACTCAAGATTTTGTTCGATGGTGAAGCAGGGGGATTGATGATTGAAAATTGAAAGAATAGAGTTATTTTGAAACATTCGTCAATTCATAAAAGGAGGTTTACACATGCCTTGGGTAAGACAAGAGGACTGTACTGGTTGCGGTGATTGTATTGAGGAATGCCCTGTTGACGCTATCTCAATGATAGACGAAAAGGCGGATATTGATATGGAGGAGTGTATACGCTGTGCCATATGTCATGATATCTGTCCGGAAGAGGCCATAAGGCATGATAGTGAAATAGTGCTGGTTGAGATAGAAGCAAACGTAATAAGAACTAAAAAGTCTATGAAGGCATGCGCGAGCCATTTCGGTAATCCCGAAGAAGCTCAAAAGTGTCTCAAGAGATGGATAAAACATTATAATAGAGAAAAGACAATCGCTGAAAAAACCATGGCAGAGATTCAATCACTTCAAGAAATATCTTAGGAAACTGAACCGTGCGATTCCGGCCTTAATGGAATTCTCTGTTTTCGATGGATAAGCTTTTGTAATTTATTGGGTCCTTAACATAACTTTCAAAGTCTTTTTCATAAAGAAACTGGGAAATCATTTCATCGACCTTACCTGCGGTATCAACGCGATAAACCCCACTTTGGTTCGGCCCAACGCTTTTTTTTGCACTTTCAACAATGGTCTTAAGGGACTCAGGGGTTATTTTTACGTTAACTCGAACAGTAATAGTGTTTTTCAATTCAGCCATATGATCTACCTCTCCTTTTTGAAAATGACGACTATACCAATCTTTCTATGATGTCAACGTATTCTGCCAAACACAAGGCTTTGTCCTCAGGTATTCCCGATACTTGGATAAAATCCTTCCGATCCTGGGGATTGAGTCTTTCAGTCGAAAATGAAAGTTGGTATTGGAATCCCTTTGTCCCCGCGATCCATCAGATTTTCACTGAATCTCAATTCAGTTATTTTTATGGTATGGCCTTAAAAATCCTTGGCAAAGAATTAGTATTGTGCTACATGAAAGGTCCAATTGTTGTATTTTTTAGATTAGGGTAATTATTTCAAAAAATGTATGAATTATTTTTATTAAATGCGTATTATTTTGGAATTCCCCAAAATTCCCCAATAGTTTTTTAATTTACCGAAAATTTTTAAGGAGGATGTTAGAATGGCTGTTTATGTATTTGGACACAAGAGCCCGGACACAGATGCTGTAACCGCTGCCATCGCTTGGGCGGAGCTGCAAAAGATGCTGGGAGTTGATGCTGTACCATGCAGGCAGGGAGAACTCAATCCTGAGACAGAACTGATACTCAATAAGTTTGGTTTTGATGTCCCTGAACTGCGTACGGATGTAACAGGCGAAAAGTTTATGCTTGTCGATCACAGCGATCTCAAGCAGGCCCCGGACAACTGCGACAAAGGGGAGTTGCTGGCAATTGTTGATCATCATAAGATCGGAGATATTACCACTCCCAATCCTATTTTTGCATGTGTCATGCCGGTCGGGTGTACAGGCACTGTTCTCCGTATCCTTTACAAGGACGTTTACAAAAAGGAGATCCCGCCAAATATAGCCGGTATCATGATGTCGGCAATCCTCAGTGATACAGTACTCTTCAAGTCTGTAACCTGTACTCCTGAAGACAAAGAGGCCGTTGCGGACCTTGCCAAGATAGCCGGCATTGATGATCCAATGGCCTGGGGCATGGAGATGGCCAAGGCCAAGAGCGCGGTGGAAGGTGTGCCCGCAAGGGATCTGGTCTTCCGTGACTACAAAGACTTCGATATGGCAGGCAATAATGTGGGAATTGGCCAGCTTGAGCTGGTGTCGCTGGACCTGGTGGCCAACATGAGAGACGATCTTTACGCAGAGATTGAGAAGGTCAAGGCCGAAGGAAACCGTCATAGCGTCTTCCTCATGCTTACTGACATCATGGAGGAAGCCACGGATCTCATGGTTGTTTCAGATGATCCAGGTATTGTTGAGAAGGCCTTTGGCAAGGCACTCGAAGGCCGGACCGTCTGGCTCCCCGGTGTAATGAGCCGGAAAAAGCAGATGGTTCCCAATCTGGAAAAGGCATTTGCCTCATAATTTCCGGAAATATTGATCCTTGCGGCCGGGGTATGTCCCCGGCCTTTTTTTTGGGGTGCTTTGCGGAAAAATGTTGAATTTTGAGTTTTAAATTAAATAGGACGCAGATTTTCGCAGATATACACAGATAATATTATTATTCATAAATTTGAAAATCTTGATAATCTGTGTTCATCTGTGTCCAAAAAAAGCAGAAATAAAGGTTTCGGAGGACTCTGGATGAGGCAGGACCTGAAAGAGCGTTTTATTGACGGGCAGTTTAAATTCATGGATGAGGATTTCGAGGGCTGCATTTCCGTCTTTACAGAGGTGTTGGAGGCAGACCCCCGGTGCGCCAAGGTGTATCAGGCAAGGGCCATAGCATGCCTGAGGTTAAATGATACTGATGCGGCAATAAAGGACATTGACGCTGCAATAAAGTGCGAACCGGAAAATGCCCGCCTTTACTATCATAAAGGGGGTATTTTATTCAAGGCGGAGGTTTTGGATGAAGCACTGAAGTGCCTGACACAGGCAATCGACCTTTCTCCTGAATATGCCCCTGCCTATGCACTGAGAAGTGAGGTCTATGAACGCCTGGGTGATAAAGACGCGGCTGGTTTGGACATGAAAAACGCCATGGTACTCAGGAAAGAGTCGACAAGTGTCGTAGATTGGTAGCTTTAATAGTGCCACTTGAGTCCCAGGTAGGCCTCAAAGGGAGCGGCCTCTATTGGCCTATATGTGCCGGGTACCTTGTAATGCTTGTTGAACACGTTCTTCAGCGCCAATTGTATATCAAGGTTCTGGAATAAGACATCGCGTACCGTGACGGTTGTGTCGAAAATCCAGCTAGGACCAATGGAGTCATGCCAACCCCCTTTTTTATAATAACAAGTCCTTGAATCCGCATATTGCAGGCGGGCAGAGAAATCCAATCGATCCAAAGGACTCCATAGGAGTCCAACATTGAACAAATTCTCTGGGCCTGTATCAAAAGGTGTTTCCCAAGAGTCAGTGACTATTAGCTCCTTTGTTCCGTTTGACAGAATCCACGCATACAACTCATAGGCCTCATCATCCCCATCCTGGGATAACAAGGTTGCATTGGCCCAAAACCGGAGGCTATGGGATATCTGCCACGAGACATCGAGTTCTCCCCCATAGATGTCTTGAGATCCGGGTTTTGAAAAACCTACACAGGGTTCTTCCCCGATATGATGACGTATCTCATTCCAAAAAATTGTGGATGAAAAGGAAAATGACGCTGAAGGATGCCACGTAAAGTTCATGCTGAGATTTTGTATTCGTTCCGGGTCAAGGTCTTTCAGGCCTACAAGTTCCTGATTATATGGGGTGCGATAGGCGGTGCCATAGAGTAGCTTCAGATACCATGAAGGTCTTGGGAACCAACTGATTCCCATATTATGGCTTATTGTCTGATTATACTGGCTGTGGTCGTCCAGTCTGAGGCCCAGCCAGGCATCAAAATGGCTCCAGTGATGCCGAACCTGGCCAAAAGCAGACCAAAGCGAAGTATTGAAATCCTCTTCTTCAGGGTCATGCGGTGGAAAGAAGATATTCTCAGGATTAACGTAGTCAGGAAGGTAGTCCCTATTAACTACGGCATCGGTAATTTTATTGTATCTGCATGAGAGCCCAGCGGTAAAAAGGCCCTTGCTATCCCATAGCTCCCTGTCATACAGGATTTCTCCGTATTTTATATAGCTCTTTGTGTTCCAGGATAAGTCTATTTCTTCTCCCTTGTAGTCCAGTTCGTTGTAATAGGCATTTAGTCTCAGATCTGAACGATCCATAGGCTTTTCCATCTCGAGACGCACAAACCTGAACGGCGACTCCCGTTTCCCTGCCCAGCTAAAATCCGTTTCGGGTTCTCCCAAAAGGACATAATTCCGCTCTGTATCAGACCATCTGCCCGATATGTGGAGCCAGTCCTGCCAGGAAAAGTTCAATACAGCCTCCAGGTATTTGGAGTCATCCACCTCTGAATGTCCCAGACGCTCGCTGGGGGGAACAGGGATGGAATCGTCTCCTTTAATTTTTACTATATTATACTTGTCCTGCCTGGGCTTGAGCCTTGTTGCGCTGATTGACAGAAATGCCTCCCAGAGCCCTGCATTTTTCCCCCAATTGATATTGAAATCTGCTTCGTGGTCTGGGGTCCCCCCGCGCAGATTTAATTCCACTCCATCAACATCTCTGCCCTGTTTGGGAACTATGTTAACTATTCCTGCAAATGCACCTGGGCCCCATAGAACCGAACCAGGCCCCCGTATCACCTCTATACGTTCTATAGGGCCCAGGGAAAGCTCTTCGTCCAGGGGATTGACGGTTTTTGTATTGTCTGATGTTAAGGGGACCGAGTCGTAAAGGAAAAGGATACTATTTGATACCCCCCTGAGATAGGGCTGGGTACCCCATTCCCTGGGCGACATATAAAATCCCGGCAGCATGGACAGCGCCTCTCCAAGGGTTCGGACCCCATTACGCTC
>JAUXDR010000015.1 GCA_030618205.1 Deltaproteobacteria bacterium
CCTTGGATGCCCCGCAGTTCGGGCAGGCGTCCGGAGGCGCGTCGCCCTCATGAACGTAACCACAAACCGTACATCGCCATTTTTTCATTGTATGTTTTCTCCTTATTTAACGATTTCCCCGAGTCTGCGGCCTGTTAGAAGGCCCATTTCCCGGCACTGCGCAAGCTCGTCGTCATCAGGAATGTGCTGCACACGGACCGGGTCCTGCACAAGGTCAATGCCCAGATGATAGGAAATCGTTTTTTGCGATTTGGATTGAAACGGCACTCCCAAGCACCACAAAATAATTTCTATAGCACTGTTGGAAGCTGCAGGTCAAGGAATTTTCAATGTGTCGTGAAAAAGAGGAAAAAGTAAATGTTTTGGCCTCTGGAGGCCATAACGTTCTTTAATGGCAGCATAATATGCCAAACCGGAACCACCCATGGCATCAGCCCCGATGTGGATATCCGGTTTTGCGATGACGTCCATATCGATCACATTTTGCAGATCTTCTACATAGGGGGTCTTGTAATCGTATTGCTGAATGTTTTCAGCCTTCAGCGCATCCTGGAGAGGAATCTTATTAACCGCCTCAAGATTGTCCTCAAGGATTTCATTGGCACGGGCTTCGATCAGATCCGGAAGCAAGTTCGGCGGAGAGCAAGGTAAATTCCGTAGCCTACAATGTGGGCGGCAACTGGCCCGGGAATAAGAAAGGGGTAAAAGGCTGCTGGGCGATTTATAATGAAGACGAGACCGCGGCCGCGGACTGGATCGCCCGGTACAGGTTGTGCGTATTGGAAGAGGTGTTATCTTTAGATGGTGTGTTTATGAAAGGCCCGAATTACGCCGGGTGCAGGCTCGGTACGTCAACCGACCGCGGGCCGAGCAAGGGCAATTTTATGGATGTGTGCGAATTCACGGGCAAGTCAGGTTTTTGTGATGAACCGATTCTACAGAATTTTTATGAATAGCTGTATGCGGGCGGGAGCAACCGCGTAAAGAGGTAAGCGCAGACTCCGTGGGGTGCCTGTGACAGCTTACGGCCAATTGAGTAATACAAATGACAGAGTATAAAAAATTCGAAAACGGTTTTGAGTACATAGAGGTTAGCAATAAAAGCGCCCGTGCCAAAATAGCACTTCAAGGGGCTCATCTGTTTCATTACGAGTGCGTTGGCAAGAAACCTCTTTTATGGTTAAGCGAAACAAGCTTTTTTAAAGCGGGCAAAGCGATACGCGGCGGCGTTCCGATCTGCTGGCCCTGGTTCGGCGAGCATAAAACTGACAGCAGTCTGCCTCAACACGGTTTTGCGAGAAACTTTTTATGGGAGCTTCTTGAGGTGAATGAAACCAATGAGTACTCTACAGAGGTGAGGCTTCAGTTGAAAAGCTCTGCCGAGAGTTTACAACTGTGGTCTTACAGGTTTGAACTTCTCTTGCGTGTCACTGTAGCCCAGACACTTACCATCGCACTCACCACAAAAAACTGCGACAAGAAAGCCTTTGAGATTACCTCTGCCCTTCATAGCTATTTTGCAGTCGCAAATATTGACAATGTTTATGTCGAAGGTTTGGATACAACAACGTATTTTGATGCATTAACCAAAGAGAATAAAATGCAGAGAGGCAATCTTTACATCTCCAAAGAGGTTGATCGCATCTATCAGAAAGTGCACAATCCGCTGACACTTCATGATCAGGATAGAACGGTACATATTTGCGCAGAGGGCTCTTCTTCCGTCGTCGTCTGGAATCCCTGGATAGATAAATGCGCAACAATGAGCGATATGAAAGATGATGCGTACAAAACCATGCTCTGTATTGAGACGGCAAATGCCTTAGATGATGCACGAATGCTTACACCTGATGAAGAGCATACATTAACGGCTATCATTTCTTAAACGAAGGAAAATTTGATGTAGGGCCGAATATCCGCCTTGCTCTTGAGCTTGGCATGCCGCAGGTATGGGGTTCACTTTTTTAGCGATCTAAGTGAAAAGGCTGATTTTCAGCATCTGAGTAACAAACTGCTTAAATTTATTTTTAAAACATAGGCCGGGATTTCTACCCCGGTTGTTGTGCTGAACAGTTACATTCGCAGTTTAAGGAGTCCTTATGGATCTCTTTACTTTTTTACATTTTGTTTCCTGTAAATACTTGGTCCGTTGTTTGTGATGTGAAAGAATGGCTTAATCGGACAATTTGTGATACGATTGTTCCATGCAATCACATCAAAAATGGATATGGCAACATCCTGGTTGGCCTGGTTTTTATTACAACGCAAAGCCTTTACTGGTTGAAATTGCGGCAATATCCCGGAAAATCGGTGAGCTTGATATGACGTGCCGCGCTTTGGCTGGTGACTTACTTGAGGCCAGATCACGGGTTCTCACTGATGATGCCATTGAGACATCAGCCATAGAAGGTGAGATTCTTCGTCGCAGCTCGGTTCGGGCGTCCGTGCGGAAACGGCTTGGTTTGCCTGTCATGCATGATGATTCAAACAGCCGTTCTGATAATCTTATTGCCATACTGTTAGATGCTCGGGAGAACAAGGAGGCTCTCACTAAAAAGTTTCTTTTTGGTTGGCATGCTGCTCTGTTCCCAACGGGCTATTCCGGCCTTCACCAAATCCGTACCGGTTGCTTCAGAGGGGAAGAGGAGATGCGGATTGTCTCGGGGCCGGTCAGCGGAGAGAAAGTTCATTATATAGCCCCTCCAGGAAACAGTGTTGATGATGAAATGAACCGCTTTTTGTCCTGGGTCAATACTGATACCAATGACGACATGCTCATTAAAGCGGCAATAGCTCATCTGTGGTTTATAATGATTCATCCTTTTGATGATGGAAATGGTCGAATAGGCAGAGCCATAACCGATTATCTCTTATCCCGGAATTTCCCTCTGCTATTGCAAATTATTTCCTTTTCCAAACATGTCAGCCTGGATAAAAAGGGCTATTATTCTATCCTGGAAAAATCAGGGAAAAATGGCCTTGATATCACCGAGTGGCTGGGATGGTTTTTACAAACACTGCATGCTGCTCTGGATGAATCAAGCTGGCTGGTCAGACAGGTTGTGCAGAAGGCTTCTTTCTGGACTCATCATGCAGACACCGCTTTGAATCAGCGGCAACAAAAAATGCTTAACCGGCTTCTCGATGACGGAGATAGATTCGAGGGTGGCATGACAACGCGAAAATATGCGGGTATGACAAAGTGCAGTAAGGTCACTGCCAGTCGTGATCTGGCTGACCTTGAAAAAAAAGGTGTTCTGCAGAAAGGGGCTGGAAAAGGCAGAAGTACGAGATATGATCTTAAGCCTGTTTGAGCTTATCTTACTCAGCCATTCCGGGCATCAAGCAAGGCTCGAATTTCTCTTTCAACCTGATTGAAATTTTTTCGCTCCCCAGGCCAGCTCATAGCCCGGCGGCAATTCAATAGCCTCAATTTTTGCTTCAACAGCTTTCTTCATTGCACTGCAAGAAAGCAAGGATATGCACCCCAAGATAATGAGTATCCGTTCAACTGCCACGCCTCGGTTTTCGGTCAACCCTGAACCTTGAACCTTTAAACCTTTAAACGGATACAATATAGTTGACTTTTTGATGCCATATAGTTTAACGCATATAGTCAAGTAACTTGACAGCATAACAGTACAGCGATTTCCTTTTCCATAACGGACAACTAACAACAATCGACGGACACTACTTGCGATGAAGGGAGAAAAAGCATGAGCACAACGACAAAGACCGTTGAAGGAAACGAGGCAGCGGCCCACGTGGCCTATGCCATGAGCGACGTGGCAGCCATCTATCCAATTACGCCTTCAAGCAGTATGGGAGAATACTGTGATCAATGGGCTGCCCACGGAAGAAAAAACATCTTTGGCCAGGTCTTGAAAGTGATGGAAATGCAGTCAGAAGGAGGTGCGGCAGGTGCGGTTCACGGGGCGCTTTCCGCGGGCACCTTGTCCACAACCTTTACAGCATCCCAGGGCCTGCTCCTTATGATTCCCAACATGTACAAGATTGCGGGTGAAATCATGCCGGTTGTGTTTCATGTCTCGGCCCGCGCTATTGCCGGCCATGCCCTTTCCATTTTCGGAGACCATTCTGATATCAATGCCGTCAAACAGACAGGCTTCTCCCTCCTTGCCTCGGCATCGGTTCAAGAAAACATGGATCTCGCCCTTGTGGCCCATCTTGCCAGTATCCGGGCAAGCCTTCCATTTATTCACTTTTTCGACGGATTCAGGACCTCCAACGAGATACAGAAGATAGAGTTTATTGATTATGATGACATGGCGGCCCTTGTAGACCGGGAGGCAATCGATGATTTCAGAAGCCGTTGCATGAACCCGGAGTATCCACAGTTAAGGGGCACTGCCCAGAACCCTGACATATTCTTCCAGAACAAGGAGGGGGCTAATCCTTTTTACGAAAAGATTCCTCATATCGTCCAAGAAGAGATGCAAAAGGTGAGCGCCCTGGTGGGTCGAACATACAATCTCTTTGACTACGTAGGAGACCCTGAAGCAGACAGGATCATCATATCCATGGCATCGAGTTGTGATGTGATCGAGGAGACGGTCAATTACCTGAACGGGCTGGGCGAGAGAGTCGGGCTCGTCAAGGTCCGGCTCTATCTCCCATTTTCAAGAGAGCACTTTTTAAGGACCCTTCCGGCCACAGGCAAGAGAATAGCGGTCCTGGACAGGACCAAGGCGCCAGGGGCAGTGGGAGAGCCCCTCTATCAGGATGTGTGCACTGTCTTTCAGGAAAGGGCAGAGCATCCTGTTATTGTGGGAGGAAGATACGGCCTGGGAAGCAAGGATTTTACCCCAACCATGGTCAAGGCCGTGTTTGATAATCTCCGCACATCAGCCCCGAAGAACCACTTTACAGTCGGCATTGTGGACGATGTGTCATATACCTCTCTGGAAGCAGGCGAGGAAATCCATCCGACCGCGGAAGGCACGGTGCGGTGCAAGTTTTGGGGACTCGGAGCCGATGGCACGGTTGGGGCCAACAAAAACGCCATCAAGATCATCGGCGAAAATACCGACATGTATGCACAGGCCTACTTTTCCTATGATGCCAAGAAGTCAGGGGGGATCACCATATCCCATCTCAGATTTTCGCCTCACAGGATCCAATCTCCCTACCTGTTGACCCAATCTGATTTTATTGCCTGTCACAATCCTGCCTTCCTCACCCAGTATGAGATCCTGGAAGGGATCAGGGAGGAAGGCGCCTTTTTGCTAAACTCGCCCTGGACGGTGAAACAGATGGGGACCAGGATTCCTGATCATATGAAAAGGACCATTGCCCAGAAGAAATTGGACTTCTACAATATTGATGCCGTTAAGATCGCCTCTGAAGTTGGCCTGGGCGGACGTATAAACATGGTCATGCAATCGGCATTTTTTCAGATTGCCAAAGTAATTCCTTCCCAGGAGGCGCTCAAATACATCAAAGAGGCAATCAAAAAGACGTACGGGAAAAAGGGCGAGAAGATCGTCCAGATGAACATAGATGCCGTGGACAAGGCTTTGGGAGCCTTGAAAAAGATCAAGGTCCCAAAATCATGGGCTACTGCCGGCCACGAGGCATACCTTGAAGCGGATGAGCCTGGGTTTGTGAACAAGGTCATGAGGCCCATGCTGGCCCAACAGGGGGATAAGCTTCCAGTAAGCGCCTTCAGCCCGGATGGCATATTTCCCACAGCGACGACCAAGTACGAAAAGAGAGGGGTTGCCATCAATGTGCCCGAGTGGATTCCGAAAAACTGCCTGCAGTGTAATCAATGTGCCTTTGTTTGTCCCCATGCCGTCATTCGGCCGGTCCTGGCACGGGAAGATGACCTTAAGAAAGCCCCGAAGGATTTTGTCACTTCAAAGGCCAAGGGAAAAGAGTTGAAGGGATTGAGGTTCAGGGTTCAGGTGAGCCCCCTTGACTGCACGGGTTGCGGAAACTGTGCTGATATATGTCCGGCCAAGAAAAAGGCTCTCGTTATGCGACCGCTGGGAACGCAAACAGAAACGCAGGTCCCTAATCACAAATTCTCAACCGAACTTCCTGTCATGGACGACCTGATGCCTGCCACTTCGGTCAAGGGGAGCCAGTTCCGGCAGCCCCTCTTTGAATTCTCCGGCGCCTGTCCGGGCTGTGGTGAGACCCCTTATGTGAAAGTCATCACACAACTATTTGGCGATCGGATGATGATCGCTAATGCCACGGGCTGTTCCTCCATCTACGGTGGATCTGCACCAAGCTGTCCGTATACCGTAAATGAAGATGGGTATGGTCCTGCCTGGGCCAATTCTCTTTTCGAGGACAATGCAGAGTACGGCTTTGGAATGGAACTGGGTGTGACCCAGAGGCGAGAGAAACTCGCTGACCTTATTCGTGAGGCCACAAATGCCGAGGTTTCAAAAGAGCTCAAAGAGGCATTTGAGCAGTGGCTGGAAAACATGCATGATGCTGATAAATCCAGGGAGTACGGCCGCAAAATAGAAGAGCTTGCCGAACTTGAGATACTTGATCAAGACGCATCCACCAGTACCATGCTTGACGAAATCCTTGATCGAAGTGATTACCTTGTCAAAAAATCGATCTGGGTCTTTGGCGGTGATGGCTGGGCCTATGACATCGGGTACGGTGGATTGGATCATGTGATTGCATCGGGCCATGACATCAACATCCTGGTCATGGATACGGAAGTCTATTCCAACACCGGCGGCCAGTCCTCAAAGGCAACCCCCACTGGGGCCGTGGCCAAGTTTGCAGCAGGGGGCAAACCGACCTGCAAGAAAGACCTGGGAAGAATGGCCATGACTTACGGTTACGTGTATGTGGCATCCGTTGCCATGGGTGCCAGCAAGAATCAACTGATGAAGGCGTTGGTTGAGGCTGAAACCTATCACGGGCCGTCTCTGATCATAGCCTATGCGCCCTGTATCAATCACGGAATCAACATGGGCCGGAGCCAACACGAAGAGAAGCGGGCCGTGGAATCAGGTTACTGGACCTTGTACCGATATGATCCGAGACGTAAAGAGGCAGGCGAAAACCCCTTCATTCTTGACTCAAAAAAGCCGAAAGGTGATTTTCAAGGATTTCTCATGGGCGAGGTGCGCTATTCCAGCCTGACAAGAACCTTCCCGGAAAACGCAAAAGCGCTTTTTCAAAAGGCCGAGGAAGATATGAGAGAAAGATATGAGACGTATAAGCGCATGGCGAGTGACGGGTAAAGGCTGAAAGGATACCCCGTCCGCTTGCGGGGCGGGGTAGTTCATTGGAAAGGAGGCAGGAAATATGAGGCCACTCAGGAAAATACGAACTGATCATTCATTATACAGGACATTCGGGGCTTTTCCGGCGATGGCCTTGCTTATTGTTGCTTTGATGTTCTTTCTCGTTTCATGCGCCAAAGAGGAAGAGAAGGTTGCTGAAGGGCCGGCACGGCCGGTAAAGATGGTGTCTGTAGAATCCGGTGACGTTGCGTTCACCCGGGCATTTCCAGGAAAAGTAGGAGCCTCCCAGGAGGTGGATCTGGCATTCAAGGTATCAGGGCCGCTCATTGAACTTCCTGTGAACGAAGGACAGGAAATGAAAAAAAGGCAGCTTATCGCTCGAATCCTCCCCAGGGATTTTAAGATAGCCCTTGAAAAGGCACAAGCCCAGGCACTAAATGCAGAACAACAATACAAGCGTTACAGGGATCTGTATATCCAAAAACAGGTTTCAAAAGCCGATTTTGATAAATACAAGAGTGATCGCGACGTGGCAAGGGCACAGTTGGAAGATGCCCGGCACGCCCTGGAAGATACCTACCTCCGGGCCCCCTTTCCCGGTTTTATTGCCAAGAAGTATGTTGACAACTTCCAGGAGGTTCAGGCCAAGGAGCCGATCGTGAGTCTTCAGGATGTGTCCAGTGTTGATGTCAATATCAACGTACCGGAAGCTATTATGGCCATGGCCAGGAACAAGGATCCCGTGACCGCGGTCGCCGAATTTGCAACTGCACCAGGGAAACAATACAAGCTGAGCGTCAAAGAGTTCTCAACAAGAGCGGACCCCTTGACCCAGACTTATGAGGTCACGTATCTCATGCCGCAGCCTGAAGACATCAACGTCCTTCCGGGGATGACCGCAAACGTGGTAATCACCAGGTATGCTGAAGAGGGCACAAGCGATCATATTGTCATCCCTGCCATTGCGGTGTTTGCGGACGAGGCCGGCAATTCCCATGTCTGGGTAGTGGACCGGAAGACCATGAAGGTCCAGGGCCGGAAGGTAACCACCGGCGATCTGACCGGCACGGACAGCATCCGGATTACTGAGGGCCTCCAGCCCGGCGAAACAGTCGCAGTCAGCGGCGTTAGTCAACTTAGGGAAGGAATGAAAGTCCGGACGATGGACAGATAAAAGTGAGCTAAGGGCATTTTCGGAGGCACCACATGAACATCGCTGAACTGAGTATTAAGAAGAACGTGATTACCTGGGTAATGACCATCCTGCTCGTCGTGGTCGGGGCTGTCTCTTTTTTCAATCTCAGCTGGCTTGAGGACCCTGAGTTCACCATCAAGGAGGCCGTGATCTCTACACCCTATCCAGGGGCATCGGCTGCCGAGGTGGAAGAAGAGGTCACCAACGTCCTCGAGAAGGCCGTGCAGGAGATGGGACAACTCGATTATGTGTGGTCGCGGTCATCCCGCGGACTGTCCATCATCCATCCAGTTATAAAGGACAAATACGACAAATCTACACTTCCCCAGGTATGGGACGAGCTGCGTCGCAAGGTCAACGACGCCCAGGGGAAGCTTCCGCCCGGGGCCGGCCCGTCCCTTGTCAATGACGATTTCGGAGATGTCTACGGGGTCTACCTGGCTATCACCGGTGAAGGGTACACGTACAAGGAGATCTATGAGTACGCCAAGTTCCTTCAGAAGGAGCTGCTTTTGGCCCAGGATGTCAAGCGGATCACATTCTATGCCAACCGGCCGGAGGTCATTTATGTTGAGATGCGGCGGGACAAGATGACCCGGTTCGGCATCTCGCCTGACGACATCTACCTTGCCCTGTCCGCAAAAAACCTGCCGGCGGCCTCCGGGCACCTGACCCTGGGCAGTGAGTACATACCGGTCAATCCCACCGGAGAGTTCAAGTCGGAACAGGAATTCAAGGAACTTCTCATCAGCACCCATGGTAGGGGCTCAGACCACCTGGTCTACCTGGGGGACGTGGCGGATATCAAGCGCGGATACCAGGAGCCACCCCAGGCGCTTTTGCGCTACGATGGTAAACCTGCCATCGGCCTGGGCATCTCCACGGTTGAGGGCGGCAACGTGGTGACTATGGGCGAGGCCCTGGCCAAGCGTCTTCAGGAGCTCGAATCGTCAAGACCAGTGGGAATGGAAGGGCATATTATTTCCCTGCAGTCTAAGTCAGTCGTTGAGGCCATCAATGGTTTTCTGGTGAACCTGGCCGAGGCCGTAATCATCGTGGTGGTGGTGCTGGTTATCTTCATGGGGCTCAGGAGCGGCCTGATCATCGGCGCTGTCCTTTTCATCACCATCATGGGCACCTTCATCTTCATGGATATGGGGGATGTCACCCTCCAGCGTATCTCTTTGGGCGCCCTGATTATCGCCCTGGGCATGCTCGTGGACAACGCCATTGTGGTCACGGACGGCATACGGATAAGGATGGACCAGGGAAAAGACGCGCTCAGTGCGGCCCGTGAAGTGGTCGGCCAGACCGCCATACCGCTTCTGGGCGCCACCATCGTGGCAGTCACCGCCTTTGCCTCCATCGGCACATCCCCTGACAGCACGGGCGAGTATTGCGCGACCCTGTTCTGGGTTATCCTGATTTCTTTGATGCTGAGCTGGCTGACTGCGGTTACCTGCACGCCGCTGCTGTGCAATACCTTTCTCAAGGACAAGTCCAAGGGGAAAGGCGGCACGGAAGAAACAAAAGATCCCTACGCCGGCAAGTTTTTTCAGCTCTATAAATCTTTCCTTTCGGGCTGCATCAGGTTCCGCTGGGTCACCATGGCGGTGGTTGTAGCGTGCTTCGTTGCGGCGCTCATCGGTTTCGGCTATGTAAAAAACAGCTTTTTCCCTGATTCCACAAGGCCCCAGTTCTATGTGGATTTCTGGTTCCCCGAGGGTACGAGCATCGAGGAGACGGCCGGCCAGATGAAACAGGTCGAAGAGAAACTCAAGACCATTGAGGGTGTCGAGCACGTGACCACCCAGATAGGCGGGGGCTCGGTCCGTTTTATGCTTACCTACACGCCTGAAAACCCTTACTACAGCTTCGCGCAGGTCCTGATCGACGTGGACGATTACAAACGAATCGCCGGGATGGAAGACGAGGTCAGGCAGGAACTCCGGACCCTGTTACCACAGGCCTTAATCCAGACAAGACTGTTCGTGCTGGGACCGTCAACGGGTGGCAAGATCCAGCTTCGCCTTTACGGGCCGGATCAAAAGGTACTGCGCCGCCTGGCCGCGAAAGCAGAAGCCATCATGCTCGATGACCCGGCCACCGAGTATGTGCGGAACGAAGCGCGGAACCCAGTCAAAGTCGTCAGACCACAGATGGCTGATGTCCAGGCGCGGC
>JAUXDR010000169.1 GCA_030618205.1 Deltaproteobacteria bacterium
GGGAAAAAGAAAAGGACAACACAGTATCCGGATCAACAATCAATGGCGGATCTGTTTCAAATGGCACAGTGGGAATGCCTACAACGTGGAAATCGTGGATTATCATTGAGGTGACAACATGAAGAAGATACCTCCTGTTCATCCCGGCGAGATTCTGTTTGAGGAATTCCTCAAACCCATGGGCATCAGTCAGAATCAGCTCGGTCGAGACCTCGGCGTCTCGCCTCGCAGGATTAATGAGATCATCCATGGAAAGAGGAGCATCACGGCGGACACGGCTCTCCGCCTTGCCGCCTATTTCGGAAATTCGTCTTCCTTCTGGCTCGGTCTTCAGATGGATTACGATCTTGATGTTGCCGAAGATACGCTTGCACCACGGATTAAGAGGGAAGTCCATCATTTGGCCATCGCTTAGTGACTGGCGAACCACGGGTTCCACGGTACGGCGTACCGCCGCCCGTGAACCCGATCGAATCGAAGCCTATCGAATCATCACACGCATCTGTCTGAGAGGAAGATAATGCGATTATCAGAAGAAGACGTAACGTTATTCTACAAACTGTACCCTGCGTTATTGGTTCACGTAAATGCGGAGCAGGGTATATTAAGCCAGATTTCTACAACTGATGAATTGATGTCACAACCCGTTGAGGAGAAAGTACGAGTAAGGGATCAACTTTATGAAAATATCGCGTTAATCGATTCATTTGCAAATGACAATCCATTTGGGTTTACATCCGAAGAACTAGAAATTGTTCGGAGTTGGAAACATTTCATTAGAGACAGGTTTTATTTATTCCGCCATCTGAAAAAGTATTCGATTTTTCTAAGTTCAGGTTCTCCGCCAAAGGCTTACGGTGTTCTTTCCATATCAGATAGATTGAAGGATCTATTTCCATACGTACCAGTCCTAGTTGAGGCTGTATTGCTCCCATTCAAAGGTCAAATTGTATATGATGGCTATATTAATGCTTATCGTATCAGCTTTGGCGGAGGAATTCGCAGGAGTTTCAAAGAAGCTTATGATGAGGCCAAGGCCACGTATGGCATTATTTCTACGTTACCATTTGAAACGGTGCGGAAGGAGCAAACGGATGAGGCAAAACTGAAATATTATTTAAAGAGTGAGCGAAATCGCGAATATTACCGGGAAGAGATACAGGATTTGATCCATAAGAATCGAAATCTTATGGTGCTTTACCACCAAGAAATGGGAAAATCTTATGCTCGTAAATATGGCAAGCGGCTACGTGAAATTGGTTTAAGTGATGCCTGGTTCGGTATTCTAGAAGGACTTATTGTTGCCAGCGGGAAAACTAAGGAAAACCTTCAGAGCACTGTAGAAACAATTGTACCTTCTCAAAAAGAGGAATTCGTGTACTTTTTCCGATTGAAATCAAAACTAAAGAGATGAATGGAGCAAGAATATGGACGGCTTCCATCGGGTCGTGCCCGGCACACAACCCGGCACTCCACCATAAGCGCTAACTTAATGGGCTAGCTCATTTCACAGACAAATCGAATATCGAACAAGGAATTTCGAATCATGAAGTTTTTTTTGCCCCTTAGTTTGGTAGAGATTTTCCTAAATATTAAAATTTTTACCCTCCTTCGACATTCTGCGGTTTCTTGTTCGATATTCGATATTCGTTGTTGCAAATATTTTAAAAATCATTCCCAAGACCGAAAAATTATACCAAAACCACCCCGAAGCCGCAGGTTAAGTTAGCGCTTATGCGGCAGTCCACCTGACCAAAAAAAGCTGGCGCGGATTAACCTCATCGTCATGAGTTTCCGACAAACAATAAATGAAAGGGTGTATTAACCTAGATTGAGCGGTTCAACGTTCACGGTTCCCGGTTGAAAAGCCTTAACTGGCTGTCTTGCCAGGGCGCCAGACCGGTAACAAAAGGATAACGCGTCAATAGGGACGAATGTTATGTTTCACCCATTGGGTGAAAGAGGTTAATCTGAGCATTGTGTCATAAAGTTAAGGATATCAGTAAGCTATAACCTTTGAACCTTGAACCCCTGGCCCAGACCGGGACTACTGGCTTGGTAGCTTAAACTAAGCTGAAGCGCCAGGGCGGGCTGGAGCCTGGAGCCAATTATTTTAGGTCAAAAGAGCCTTTTGTAAAATGGAAGTTGAACACTCTGCCTTAGCAAGAAAAATACAGGAATTGACCGTGCTTTACGAGATCAGCCAACTGCTGGTCTCTATTCCTGATCCAAAAGAGGCCTTAGGCCCTGTTTTGGACATCCTTCATTCTAAAATGGGTGTAAAGAGGGGCACCATAACTCTCTTAGACCCTGCTACTCAAGAATTGGTAATTAGAGCAGCCCACGGGCTGACCGACCGGGAAAGGCAAAGGGGACAGTATCAAATCGGCGAAGGGATTACAGGAAAGGTGGTAGAGACCGGAGAGCCTGTCATTGTCCCACATATAGGGAAAGAACCTCTGTTCTTAAACCGCACCAAGGCCCGCGGGGATATCCAGAAGAGCAATATATCCTTTATTTGTGTACCCATCAAAATAGGTTCCTTTACTTATGGAACACTCAGTGCGGATCGACTCTTCAGCGAGGAAATTTCTTTTGAGGAAGACCTGAGACTACTGACCATTATTGCTTCCAATGTTGCCCAGGCCATAAAAATCAGCCGTATGATGGAGGAGGAAAAGGACCGCCTATGGCACGAGAACATTACATTACGGGAGCAGCTCAAGGAACGCTATAGCTTTTACAATATTGTGGGCAGGAGCAACAAGATGAGAGAGGTCTTTGAAATGATCGACAAGGTCTCAGCGAGCGATGCTTCCGTGCTCATCAGAGGAGAGAGCGGGACCGGCAAAGAGCTTGTGGCTAATGCCATCCACTACAACAGCTTGAGGGCAGAAGGACCGTTTATCAAGGTAAACTGTGCTGCCCTCCCGGAAACACTGATAGAAAGCGAGCTGTTCGGACATGAAAAGGGGGCTTTTACCGGGGCAACGCAAAGGAGGATAGGCAAATTTGAGCGTGCCCATGGAGGCACTCTGTTTCTGGACGAGATCGGTACCCTTAATCTCGCTGCCCAAGCCAAGATCCTGAGAGCACTCCAGGAAAAAGAACTGGAAAGGGTTGGAGGGGATGATACCATAAAAGTTGATGTACGAATTATCACAGCGACCAACAAGCCCCTGGAAAAGGCCCTTGAGAAAGGAAGTTTCAGGGAAGACCTTTATTATCGCTTAAACATATTTCCAATCTACCTGCCATCTTTACGGGAGAGAAAAACGGATATCCTCCTGTTGGCGGATTATTTCCTTGAAAAGTACAAAAAGAAATACAAAAAAGACGTGAAAAGGATCACCACTCCTGCCATTGATATGCTCATGCGCTATCACTGGCCTGGAAATGTGCGGGAACTGGAAAACTGCATAGAGCG
>JAUXDR010000187.1 GCA_030618205.1 Deltaproteobacteria bacterium
AATTTGAGTTTTATAAGTAGCACTCAAGAATTATATTTTTTGCAAGGAGAACATCATGTTCAAAAAACTTGCGATCATATCCATTATTGTCTCGATTTCTTTTATGCCTTTGTTTTTTATGTCTTGCTCAAAATCAAAACCACCCAAGCCGGGACCTAATTTTGTCTGGGTAGTACCACACACAACACCGGATAGCAAACAAATACCCGGGCACTGGATGTATGCCGGACCTCACATACCAGGGAAGATATGGGTAACCGGTCATCACGCACCTGATGGCCGGTGGACACCCGGGCACTGGAAACACAAGCCCTGTCCCAAACCAGGTGCTGTATGGTTACCTGGGCACCATAACCCGAGCGGCAGGTGGGTACCTGGGCACTGGAAATGACTTAGGAGGACCGAATGCGCATTATAGCCTTTGGAGATATCCACATGGAGTATGCCGGCATTGAGAAGATCACCGGGCTTTCAAAGGCAGACCTGGTGATAATTACAGGGGATTTTACCAATTTTGGAGGGAAAGAAGACGCCTCAACCGTACTTGATGTCATCAGGCGCATTAATCCCAAAATATATGCTGTCCTGGGTAATATGGATAAGGTATCAGTCGGGAGCTATCTGGATGAGCTTGGCATCAATATCCATGGTAAAGGATTTGTCCTGGGAGACTTGGGAATCTTCGGTGTAGGAGGATCTAATTTCACTCCCTTCAATACCCCAACCGAGTTCTCTGAAGAAGAACTTGGGGACATTGTTAACAAGGCATACCAATATGTGACCCAGGCACGGATCAAAGTCCTGATATCCCACACTCCTCCTTTCAACACTGCTGCCGATATGATTGGCGGCGGGGTCCACGTCGGCAGCACCGCCATCAGGAAATTCATTGAAGAAAAACAGCCTGACTTTTGCTTCACAGGCCACATACACGAATCCAGAGGGGAAGATCGGATAGGGCATACTCTGATACTCAATCCGGGGATGCTGAAAGATCCTGGCTGGATAGAGTTCAACAGTCAGGATGATGGGAGTTTTGTCGCTCGTCTTAATTAGTGTCTGAATGAAAAATCCGTTCAGACACAATTTTGAATTGTGGAAGAACGTTTAAAAAACATATACTTTTACCTTAATTCAACATTCAGTATTTAGCATTCAACATTTATTGTATTGTGCGCCGCAGATTGGGTTTTTCAGCGGAATCAACCCTTACTTCACCTCCTCGAAGTCAGCGTCTACCACGTCGTCATCTCCTCCACCTTTGCCACCTTTTTCACCTTTGCCGGATGTATCGGCACCTCCTTCACTGCCTGCCTGAGCGCCGGCAGCCTGCTGATACATCATCTCAGCCAGCTTGTGGGATGCCTGCATAAGCTCATCCTGGGCCTTTTTAATAGCCTCCAGATCCGTGCCTTCCATGGCCTTTCTGAGATCTTTGATTTTATCATTGATGTGGTCTTTGGTAGCAGTATCTACCTTGTCTCCAAGTTCCTGCAGGCTCTTTTCCGTGCTGTAAATCAAGGTATCGGCATGATTCCGGACCTCAGCCGCCTCTCTTTGCTTTTTATCTTCCTCAGCGTGGAGTTCCGCATCCTTGGTCATTTCCTGAATCTCCTCCTCGCTGAGACCACTGGAGGCCTGGATCCTGATGGACTGCTCCTTGCCGGTTGCCATGTCCTTTGCTGACACATTAAGGATGCCATTGGCATCTATATCAAAAGTGACCTCTATCTGTGGCACTCCACGGGAAGCCGGCGGGATTCCAACCAGCTCAAACCGTCCGATGGTCTTGTTGCCTGATGTCATCTCACGCTCGCCCTGAAGCACATGGATGGTTACGGCATTCTGATTATCAGCGGCAGTTGTGAAAATCTGGCTCTTCCGGGTTGGAATAGTGGTATTTTTTTCAATCAGTTTGGTCATGACTTGACCAAGTGTCTCAATACCAAGGGACAAGGGAGTTACATCCAGGAGCAGTACGTCCTTGACTTCGCCTTTCAGGACCGCCCCTTGGATAGCCGCCCCGATTGCCACGACTTCATCAGGATTGACACCTTTGTGAGGCTCTTTGCCGAATAATCCTGTAACCTTTTCTTGAACCTTTGGCATACGGGTCATGCCGCCAACCAGTATAACTTCGTTTATGTCAGCAAGAGTAAAACCAGCGTCTTTAAGAGCTACCTGACACGGACCTTCAACGCGGTCGATCAGATCTGCCACCAGGGACTCAAGCTTGGCCCTGGTGAGCTTAATGACCATATGCTTCGGACCACTGGCGTCAGCCGTAATGAATGGCAGGTTAATCTCAGTCTCTGGAGTGCTTGAAAGTTCACACTTGGCCTTTTCAGCCGCCTCCTTGAGACGCTGAAGTGCCATCCGGTCTTGTCTGAGGTCCATGCCCTGTTCCTTTTTGAATTCATCTGCCAGCCAATCGACTATCCGAAGGTCAAAGTCCTCGCCTCCAAGAAACGTGTCTCCGTTAGTGGCTTTTACCTCGAAAACTCCCTCCCCTATCTCCAGTATAGAGATATCAAAAGTGCCTCCACCCAAGTCAAATACGGCAATCTTCTCTTCTGCCTTCTTATCCAGACCATAGGCCAGAGCTGCTGCCGTAGGTTCGTTGATTATGCGCAGGACGTTTAATCCTGCAATACGGCCGGCATCTTTGGTGGCCTGGCGCTGGCTGTCGTTGAAATAGGCCGGCACGGTAATCACCGCATCGGTTACCTTCTCACCAAGGTAATCATCGGCAGTCTGTTTCATCTTGCCGAGGACCATGGCTGAGATCTCAGCAGAGCTGTACTGCTTACCCCCTATTTCTACACACGCATCTCCACTTGAACCCTGGACAATCTTAAAAGGGGCTACATCCTTGGACTTCTGGACTTCTGCGTCACCAAACTTTCTACCAATAAGCCTCTTGACCGCAAAAACCGTGTTTTCTGCATTGGTAACTGCTTGCCTCTTGGCCAGCATTCCCACCAATCGTTCACCTTTATCCGTAAAGGCTACTACCGAAGGTGTAGTGCGCCCGCCCTCGGCATTATTTAGAACCTTGGGATCACCTCCCTCCATGATGGCCACACAGGAGTTGGTGGTCCCCAAGTCTATGCCTATTAC
>JAUXDR010000180.1 GCA_030618205.1 Deltaproteobacteria bacterium
CCCCCGACTGCTTCAAGTTTTCCCATGGATTTCAGGGCATTGTGAACAGTCACGAGGTCTTGAGGTTCATTTCGGTTAAAAAGATCAAGTATGGCAGCATAGATGATGCCGTGGGCCTCTTTGTAGAAGTCCTCCGGGTGCAGAAACTCAACAACCTTCAAAAGGGCCTGGTCCTCGATTAGAATGCCTCCGAGGATACACTGCTCTGCTTCTACATTTTGTGGTGGAAGGCGGTATCCAGCGGGTTTGATGACAGTCTTAAGAGATGCTATAGACATGTTGGCATCCTTCATTCACCAGTTTACACTTTTTTCGAAAAAGCGTGTATTATCAAATTGAATGCCGATGTCGAAACTGAAAATTCGAAATTCGAAATTAGGTAACGCATCTACATCTTTGTGTTTTTCCCAATTTCAAATTTCGAGTTTCAAATTTCACTGCCAAAATACAAGATCAATAAAGTGTAAACTACGAACATACACGGGATGCTATGGATTTTTGTGACTTGTACGAAGAATACTGCGAAAGCCGGGTCGTTTTGCTTCCTGTGGAGCCCTACCTGATCCATGCCTATTGGGATGTTACCAGTAACGACATTGAGAAGGCGAAGCAGCGGCTGGGTGATGACTATGGACAATCACAGGCCGTCTTGAGATTTTATGATGTTACTAACATCATTTATGACGGCACGAATGCCCATGGTTTTTTCGACGTGGATATAGATCTTCAAGCCAAAGACTGGTACGTAGATCTCTGGAGCCCGGATAAATCATACTTTGTTGATTTAGGATTTAATGCCGGAGATGGTTTCTTTCTTTCATTAGCTCGGTCAAGTGTTGTCAAGACACCTTGTGCCTCGCCTGCTCCCAAAGTTGACGAACACTATATGCTCGTTGCAGAAGATGCAGAAAACGGCCTGTCAAAAATCAAAGTTCCCGAAGAACCTATTCGTGAAGATCTGATCGAAGCCGGAAAGGCAGAAGCAGGGGCGGAGATCCGGAAAGCAGAACCCCTTAAAGAAGAAGAACGGACAGAGCAAGATAAAAGCGCCCGAACAATTGATTTGTCACAGAGCATACCCAGGAAGTTCTCTGAGCCTTGCGAGGTCCAAATAAGGAGAAAGCCTTCTCTTAACCCGGAACTGCCATCGACTAAGAGCATTCAAGCCCAATTTGAAAAAAGGGTAGATTTTGATCTTACGGAGATGAGCGAGAAAAGGCTCGCCCTTGGTATATCCTCAGAACCTATTTCGTCGCCACAAGGAAAGAACGATTCTGCTGACTGTGTTTGAAAATGGAAAAAGGTTATTTAGCCATAGTTCTTCATGCACACCTCCCTTTTGTGAGGCATCCTGAACATGTGGATTCCCTGGAAGAAAACTGGGTCTTCGAAGCCATCACCGATACATACATCCCCCTTCTTTTCGTACTGGAGGGTCTTGTAGAAGACGGGGTAGATTTTCGATTGACTTTGTCAATCACACCTACTCTTGCCTCGATGCTTGCTGATCCGTTCTTGCAGTCCCGTTATCTGAACAGACTTGAACGACTGATTGAGCTGGGCAAGAAAGAAGTCAAACGAACAAGATATCACCACGAGTTTAATATACTGGCTCTAATGTATCACAGACACCTTCTGCAAGTGCGCAGGGCATTCCTCAACCGCTATGATCTGAACCTGGTTGAGGCTTTTAAACGCTTGCAGGAGCTTGGGAAGGTAGAGATCATCGCCAGCGCTGCCACTCACGGATACCTTCCACTACTTTCTGTCAATACATCGGCTGTTCGGTCACAAATCCGGGTCGGAATCAAAAATTATCAACAGATATTCGGTCGAAATCCAAAGGGCTTCTGGTTGCCGGAATGCGGCTATTATCCCGGAGTTAACGAGCTTCTCAGCCAGGAAGGCATTCGCCACACTATCTTAGAGACTCACGGTATCACTCGCGCTGAATCAAGACCAAAATATGGTGTGTACGCACCGATCTATTGCCCATCAGGGGTAGCTGCTTTTGGGCGCGATCCTGAATCGTCCAAGCAGGTCTGGAGTTCAATAGAAGGCTATCCAGGGGATTATGATTACCGGGAATTCTATCGTGACATCGCCTATGATCTGGACCTTGATTATATCAAGCCCTATATTCATCCAGACGGCATTCGAGTGGACACCGGCTTTAAGTACTTTCGCGTCACAGGCAAGAACAATCATAAAGAGGTCTACATTCCCAAAAGGGCAGATAGAAAAGCCGATCTCCACGCAGAAAATTTTATGTTTAACAGGGAAAAACAGATTGAATATCTGGCTTCTGTTATGAATCGCAAGCCCATAATTGTGGCACCTTACGATGCTGAACTCTTCGGCCATTGGTGGTTTGAAGGCCCTGCCTGGCTTAATTACCTGATTCGTAAGGTCGACTCAGAACAAAAAACGTTCCGGCTCATTACCCTTTCCGAATATCTGGAGGAATACCCGGTCAATCAGGCTTCAACACCTTCCATTTCCAGTTGGGGATACAAGGGCTTTCACGAAACATGGCTTAATGGGACAAACGACCGGATTTACCGCCATCTGCATCAGGGAGCACAGCTTATGGAGATGCTGGCGATGAATCATCCACGGGCTGAGGGTCTGACACTGAGGGCGCTCAAGCAAGCGGCAAGGGAGCTGCTGCTGGCACAGGCAAGCGACTGGGCCTTTATGATAAACGCGGGCGCTATGGCAGAGTATGGGGCTCAACGGACAAAGACGCACCTCTTGCGACTGGGCAGGCTTACGAAAGAAATTGAAGACCAGAGGATAGATGAAGGCTGGCTTTCAATGATTGAGAGCCAGGACAACATCTTCCCCCAGATTGACTATCGCTCTTATAATAATGCGATCACATAGGGAAAGTGTAATACCCTTTTGGCGTTCTTCACGACAAGTCAAAAGTAGTTTACACCTTGTTGATCTTGTATTTTACAGTGAAACTGGAAACTGGAAATTGGAAATTGGGAAAAACACAAAGATGTAGATGCGTTACCTAATTTCAAATTTCAAATTTCCAGTTTCGACATCGGCACAGGTTTGAAGATAAAAAAAAGATCACGAAAATAATTACTAAGGTACTAATGGCATGTATGTCGTGATGATTACTCCAGAGTGCGCTCCGGTTGCGAAAGTCGGGGGTTTGGGCGACGTTGTTCAGG
>JAUXDR010000111.1 GCA_030618205.1 Deltaproteobacteria bacterium
GGACTGACCTATTGTATCGGCTATTGCCTGGGCAACGTTAAAATTGAAGGGCCTGGAATTGAATGGAGAAAATGCCGTATAGATCTCAGGTATATCAGAGCTGATTTCGATCCACAAAATGCCCGGTATGAAACCCATCCATTTCTTGTTGTCACTGCCACGGGTCTGGGGTCTGAGGTCCACAAAATTGTCAACTCCCATAACGATCTGCAAAGGGACCTTGGCAGTATCCGCATCGGGAGGCACCGGAACCATACTCTTGACAGACATGTCGAGTTGTGATGCCGCGCATCCTCCCAGCAAGAGACCGGTTGCAATTGTCAAAAACAAGGTAAGACAAAAGACCTGTGATCGGAATTCAGACCGGAAGCGTTTCAATGCAAGTAGTAGACACATGGTTACTCCTGAATTGAGCTATTAGCGTTTAGCCATTAGCGTTTAGCTTTAAAAAATCATCAACTAAAGCAGGTGTACAATTGCAGGAATTGATAGTACTGTCAACGCATACTATTAAGCAAGATTGGTTATATTGCAAGGATAGTCAATGCTAAAAAAGAACGTACCCCAGGATGGCGGCATATTGGATCGGTGGCATGAGATCAGTTATGCGATCGACGATGATGGCAGTTATGTTTTAGCTCCGAGCGTCGGCTGGGAACCAGCCAATCTTGCCAATAAACAGGCATGGGAACTCATAAGTAAACAGGTGGCCGATGTGATAAAACGGATACATGCCCAGGAACTGAGCCCTTTGGCATATTACATGGTAAAAAACCAGATGGATACCAACCTTCTGGCCAAATATGTCCGCCTGTCTCGCTGGAGAGTGAGGTGGCATCTCAAACCCGCTGTATTCAGGCGTCTTAAGGTCTCCATCCTGGAACGATATGCCAAGATTTTCAATGTTTCCGCAGAGCACCTTTTTGATGTTCCGGAATCTTCAAGTCTTGATCTTGATAATGGCCCCCAATAGCCTGAAAATCAATTTTATTCACCGGCAATCGGCCCACTGCGAAAGTGGGGTTGCTGCAAATCTCCTTTCTCACCATGGTATAAATATCTCTGAGTCATTGGCCTTTGGCATAGGCGCAGCGCTGTTTTTCGGCTATTTCCCTTTTATCAAGATCAATGGTCTGCCATTGACGACATTTCGTGGTGCTACTGGACAGATCCTTAAACGGGTGACCAAAGGGCTTGGAGTTCAGACCAAGAGGCACAGATTCCGGGACCCGGAAAAGGCAATGAATGCCCTTGACCGTATTATTGACCAAGGAATTCCGGTTGGAATGCAGACCGGCGTTTACTGGCTACCGTATTTTCCTCCGGCGCTCAGGTTCCATTTTAATGCTCACAATATCATCGTTTATGGTAAGGAGGGAACTGAATATCTTGTCAGCGACCCTGTATTTGACGAGCCGGTTGTCTGTTCCCGTACGGACCTGATGAAGGCGCGTTTTGCCCAAGGTGCCCTTGCCCCAAAGGGAAAAATGTACTACCTGACACGTGTACCGGATCATGTCGATATCACCGCGGCTATTGTCAGGGGCATAAGAGATGTCTGCAAAACCATGCTGAAGATCCCTTTTCCCCTCATCGGGGTCAGAGGTATCCGTTTTCTGGCCAGGCGGATTGAAAACTGGCCGGAAAAACTGGGGGAATCCAGGGCCTCCCTTAATATCGGACACATTATCAGGATGCAGGAAGAGATCGGCACAGGCGGTGCTGGGTTTCGTTTTATCTATGCGGCCTTTTTACAAGAGGCTGCGGAAATTCTTGGAGATAAGCGACTACTCAATATTTCCAGGAAGATGACGGAAATTGGCGATCGGTGGCGCGAATTTGCATTATTTGGCGTACGTAACTGCAAAGGACGGGCGTTAGAAGGAAATACATATCCTGCTATGGCTGACATCTTGCGTGACTGCGCCAACCAGGAAGATGAGCTGTTCAGGGATTTGATGGCCCTTGTCAGCAGATTTTCGTCCGGGAGCGTCGTAAAGCATGACAGAACAAACTGAGTTCGGCCAGGAGCTTGTTGCGGAAAAGGCCCTTGTTGCCCGGGAAGTGGTAAAAGTCTATAAGGGGTCATCCTGTCCCGCGCTTAATGGTCTTAATATTTCCATAAACCAAGGAGAAATCTTTGGGCTTTTGGGCCCCAACGGAGCCGGAAAGACCACGGCCATCTCCATTATGAGTACTTTGCTACGGCCTACCAAGGGTAGCATAACTATTTATGGGATTGATATCGTCAGATATCCGAATGAAGCAAAGAAGTTTCTGAGTCTTGTACCACAAGAAATTGCCCTTTATCCTAATCTGACTGCTCGGGAAAACCTGCGGTATTTCGGCCGGCTGTATGGCTTGCGTGGTCAACAACTTGAAAACAGGATTTGGGAAAGCCTTGAGTTGGTTGGGTTAAAAGAAAGGGGTGACGAGCGGGTTTTCACTTTTTCCGGGGGGATGAAGCGGCGTGCCAATCTGGCTGCAGGCATCTTGAGCAAACCCCGGCTCCTTTTTCTGGACGAGCCAACTGTTGGCATTGATGCCCAGTCACGGAATATGCTCCTGGAAAAACTCGCATTGCTCAAGAATACCGGAACGTCCATGATCTATACGACCCATTACATGGAAGAGGCAGAATTTCTTTGCTCTTCTGTTGTCATCATTGACAATGGACAGAGCATTGCCGAAGGCAATCCTCAAGAACTGATCAACCGGACTCCTGGATGTTCCAGCCTGCAAGACCTGTTTTTCGCCCTGACGGGAAAAAGTATTAGGGATTGATGAACCCTTGAACCTATGAACCTTTGAACCTCTGAACAGTCACTTTTATGCTTAAACTGTATGCGACTATTTTAAAGGAGCTTCTATTGCTCAGGCGAGACAGGGCCGGTCTGCTAGTGCTTTTTGTCATGCCTGCTGTGCTCGTACTTGTTGTCTCGCTAGTCCAGGAAAACGTCCTCAAGACAATAGGGGGAACCAGTACCCGCATTCTGTTCGTAGATAAGGACCGGAACTCCCTGGGGCAGACTATAGAAGACCAGTTACGTGAATCTGGTTCCTTAGAGATCATTAAGGAGCTTGATGGGCAAAAAATTGATGAAAAATCGGCCAGGGAGGCAATTATTAATGGAGATTTCCAGTTCTGTGTTATCATTCCAGAGGGAATTACAGAAGCTGTCAGGGAACGAGCACGGCAGTTGGTGACGAGGTCACTTTCGACAGATGACATCCCGCTTAAGAATGATATAGACGTTCCGGACCTGGTTGTTTATTTCGATCCCACCGTGCGGGGAGGCTTTCGATCAGCAGTGGTCAGCTCTCTGAACATGGCAGTTCTTAGCATGGAAATCAGAGAAAAGGCCCGGATTTTCTCTGAACTCTTGCCGAAGCAAATGAACAAGATCATCCAGGAGGCGATGGGGCCGTATAGCTCCGAGGAATTTATCGAAGATATCCCAAAGATGCGTCTTGACTGGAGCAGTCAACGTATGATGGGGATCAAAGAGAAACTGGCTTTCCGTAAGGATTTTGAAAAAACACCCACCTCGGTACAGCAAAACGTCCCGGCCTGGGCCCTCTTTGGCATATTTTTTATCGTCGTACCAATGGCCGGCTCCCTGATCAGGGAAAGACAGGATGGGACGCTAATGCGCCTGCTGACAATGCCGGTCTCTTATCTAACCTTGCTTTCAGGTAAGGTAATCGCATATATATTGGTTTGCCTGATCCAGTTTATGTTTATTCTTATTATCGGTAAGCTGGTCCTCCCTTTTCTGGGGACCTCAGTGTTGGAGATGGGCTCATCCCCAATAGCTGTTATTATGATTCTTCTCAGTTCAATTCTTGCCGCTACGGGTTATGGTATCATGCTTGGAACAATTGCCAGAACCTATGAGCAGGCCTCCATGTTCGGTGCCATATCTGTTGTGATCGCAGCAGCTTTGGGCGGTGTTATGGTCCCTGTGTATGCCATGCCGAAAGTGATGCAGGGGATCAGCGCATTTTCTCCTCTGGCATGGGGACTCGATGCCTTTCTGGATATATTTGTGCGGCAAGGAGACATCAAGACCGTTTTTCCTGAAATGCTTCTACTGCTTTCATTCTTTGTTGGTACTATGCTAATATCGTGGTCTTATTCCTTTCGCCAAGGTCGAACTGGTATATGAATAAGAAGCGAAGGTTTTAAAGGAGAATATGGTTGGATTCATTGGTAACTGAAGGACTGGAAAAAGAACTCGGTGATTTGATAGTTAAAATCTGCAATGTTTCCGTGCCCATGCCCGATGTTTTGCCCCCGGACGCTCCGCTGATCGGCCCTGACTCTCCTCTTGGCCTTGATTCTCTTGACGCTGTAGAAATCGTAGTAGCGGTTCAGAAGGAATATGGGGTGCATATTGATGCCCAGGAAACAGGTCGCAAGGTTTTAGAGTCACTTAGGACTCTTGCGGATTTTATTAGGAGACAAAGCAAGGCAGAGCGATGAAACGGACCCCTGAGCCTGAATTGATGAACACTGAAAGGCAGGCCAGGGCCTATGCAATGGCCAACTTCAATAATCCGAACTGGTTGTTTGTTGAACATTTTAAAAACAGTTTTT
>JAUXDR010000293.1 GCA_030618205.1 Deltaproteobacteria bacterium
GAGCCTATCATCCATCACAGGTCACCTCAATTTTCAGCCATACTTACCAGGGTCCGAGAGGATCTTAAATATCTCTATCAAACGAAAAATGACTGCTTGATCCTGGCGTCTTCCGGTACAGGAGGCATGGAGGCATCTGTGGTCAACCTGCTTTCTCCCGGAGACAAGGCCTTGGTGATACGGGGAGGAAAGTTTGGCGAGCGTTGGGACGAGCTATGCAATACTTATGGAGTAAAGGCAGTAAACATAGACGTCACCTGGGGAAAAGCCGTTGACCCACAGGAAGTAAAAAAGGCCCTGGACGCCAACCCGGATGCCAAGGCCGTTTTTGTTCAGGCCCATGAAACCTCCACCGGCGTCAAACACCCTGTTGAAGAGCTGGGGGAACTGGTCAGGGAAAGACCGGCCACGGTCCTGGTGGTGGATGCCATAAGTGCCCTTGGGGTTTACGAGCTTAAGACAGATGACTGGGGTCTGGATGTGGTGATAACAGGCTCTCAGAAATCTTTGTCCCTGCCACCGGGCCTGGCATTTGTGAGTGTCAGCGAGAAGGCTTGGAAGCTTGTAGAAAAAGCGCAATTGCCAAAATATTACTTCAATTTTTTAAAGGAGAAAAAGGCCCTTGAGAAACAGACCACTGCCTTTACCCCTGCGGTATCACTTATAATAGGTCTTGCAGAGGTGCTTCGTGGTATACGGGCAACCGGTCTTCAGGCCCTTTTTGCCCACCACAGGCGTCTTTCAGAAGGCACCAAGACAGGAGTAACCGCTATGGGGCTTGGATTTTTCTCCACGGCCCCGTCCGAGGCCATAACAGTCATCAAGTCCCCGGAGGGAATTGATGGCCAGAATGTGGTAAAAATCCTGAGAGACGAGCATGGAATCACCATAGCCGGCGGCCAGGCCCAAGCCAAGGGTAAGATCTTCCGCATTTCCCATATGGGGCATCTGGATGAATGGGATATGATCATAGCATTGGCCGCAGTGGAGAGAGCGCTTAAGCAACTCGGTTATCCTATTGAATTGGGGAAGGGTGTGGCTGCTGCCGAGGCGTACTTTGCTCAAAATAAGTAATGATTTTGACTTTTTGCCTCCAAGACAGTAATAAATGTGAGAATTTTATTTTTTAGAAAGGACAAGGAATAATACATGAAGGTCTTAGTAACTGACCCTATAGCAAGGGATGGAATTGAAATTTTTAAAGCCGCAGGGCTTGATGTGGAAGAGCGTCCCGGCCTCTCGCCCGAGGAACTCCTGGAGGTCATTCAAGACGCTGATGGCCTGGTGATTCGTAGCAATACCAGGGTGACCCAGAAAGTAGTGGATGCTGCCAAAAAGCTGAAGGTTGTGGGAAGGGCCGGTACAGGCCTTGATAATGTAGACATTGCTGCCTGCAACAAGCGGGGTATTGTTGTAATGAATACTCCGGGGGGAAACACCAACTCCGCTGCAGAACACAGTATAGCCATGATAATGGCACTCTCACGCCACATTCCTCAGGCAACCGCCTCAATGAAGTCGGGCAAGTGGGAGAAAAAGCGCTTTTCAGGTCAAGAGGTGGCAGGGAAGACCCTTGGAATTATAGGTAT
>JAUXDR010000219.1 GCA_030618205.1 Deltaproteobacteria bacterium
GGCGCATTTGCCTCGATGAAATCATCCAGCCTCTCAAACACCTCAATCAGGAGATATATCCCGATCAGTCCCGGAAGGACCAGTGCGAACATTAAAAAGAAGTTGCGAAGCAAATACCGGCTAAGCACACTCATACTAGCGGCCCCCGTCTGTACAGCAGAATTATCAATCCAACGGTTATGCCGGTAAAGATGAAATTGGGTGCCCATAAGGCAATAACAGGTGAAATGTTGCCTGTATCGGCCAAGCTGGCTGCAAAGGCCACTGAAAGGTAGTAGGTCAGAAATGCCGCAAGCCCTAAGGCAATTCCTCCTGAAAGTCCGGTTCTTCCGAACAGTATACCCAACGGTGCGGCCATTATGCCCAGGATCAGGGCACCTATAGGTACTGCCAGTCTCTCGTGAAACTCGGTAAGATAGTGCACCTTGTGTTTGGCGGATGTGTCAGGGTCTGAGGCAGCTTTAAGCAGGTCCTCCAGTCCCAACTCACCTCTTTTTTGCTTACGGTCTTTTCCCGGCAGACTCAGACGAAGGGCATAGGAGTCGAAATCAAGTGTGTCGGTCTTTCTGTAATCATCACTTATGCGATTTAATGTGCCGTTTCTCAGTCGCAAACCCACTTCCAAACCACCTGGCTGAGCAAACAGTTCTCCATCTCTGGCCAGGATCTGATAGGTAACCCGCTTTTTTCGGGCGTCCTGAATGTAAACTCCCTTGAAACGGTGACCCTGATCAAGGCTCTTGTCGACATATAGGGTGAGCTTGGACATCGGGCTAAAAAAAATCTTTTCAGGAATTCCACGCGCCAGACTACGTTCGGTCAATTCCCTAATAAAATTCCTGGATGCTGTTTTTGCCTTTGGAATCACACTGGCTGACAAAAAAAAGCTGACCAGACATGCTGTTACTGAAACCATGATCACAGGTATTATAAGTTTTTTAAGACCTGCACCACACGCAAAAAGTGCGAGCATCTCACTGTCCCTGGAAAGACGCAAAAATCCCAGAAGTACACCTAACAGCGTGGCCATAGGCAGCACAAATGCCCAAAATGTTGGAAGCATCAAGATGGCAAATCTGCCCAATTCGGTGAATTTTATCCCTGCCCTGAGCAGAGGTTCCAAGAGGGGCAACAGGCTACCCAGCAACAAGAGGACGCTAAGTGCACAAAAGGAAAACAGAAAAGGCAGGGCCATTTCCCTCAAGAGCATTTTAGACAATATAGACATAGGGCTCCACAACAATCAATATCATACCTTCAATTTCTCAATTCCTCAATTCGCAATTATTTCTCAATTCGCGATTCTATAATTACAATCGATCTTGCTCTAATGGAAAAGATGGGATAAACAGAAATAATACTACGCGACACCAAGTGCAATCCGTGCTTTGCAGGTGTCGTGTGGCCTGCGGAGAAAATATGCCCCATCGTATAGAAATTGCATTAAAACTTCATCTTCAAGACCCGCAAGGTCTTAAGACCGCCCGGCAGTGTCGCGAGGACCTCAAGCTGGAGGTCTCCGGCATCAGAACCATCAAGGCCTATCTTATCGATATCGACCTCTCAGAGGAACAACTGAGGGCAGTTGCAGAGGGTCCTTTTTCTGACCCGGTGATCCAGGTTGCGGCAATAAATCGCCCCCTGGCCCTGGAGCTGGTCAAGAAACGTGATTTCTCCTGGGACTGGCTGATAGAATGCGGTTTCAGACCAGGGGTCACGGACAATGAAGGTCGTACTGCAAAAGAGGCCCTTGAGTTGGTTATCGGTCGCAAACTGGGACTGGAGCAAGGAGTGTACACCTCTACCCAGTACTGTATTAAGGGAGAACTTACCTGCGATCAGGTAAAAAAACTGGCAAAAGGGCTTCTCGCAAATGATCTGATACAGAGGACCACCATAGTCTCAAGGGGTACGCTTGGCGAAGTTTGGTCTGAGAAACAGAGCCCTTTTCATGCGGTTCCCAAGGTTATAGACAAGGCTTCAGTAGAAGTAAAGGAGATAGATCTCTCTGTGCTAACGGATGAGGAGCTGATAGCCATGTCGAAAGACAGGGTATTGGCACTCAATCTCAAGGAGATGAAGCAGATAAGGAGGCATGTCCAACGACCTGATGTGCTGGAAGAAAGGGCCGAAGTCGGGCTTACTGGACGCCTTACAGACCTTGAACTTGAGGTCCTTGCCCAGACCTGGTCCGAACACTGCAAACACAAGATCTTTAACTCCATCATTAATTACAGGAATGAGGAAGGGGAAGAGACAGTAGTTGAGAGCCTTTTTGATACTTATATCCAGGGAGGGACCAGGGAGATCCGCAACAGGATGAAATCCAATGACTGGTGTCTTTCTGTATTTAAAGACAATGCCGGTGTGATCCGATTCAACGATCGTTATAATGTTGTTTTTAAGGTTGAGACCCATAACAGCCCTTCGGCCCTTGATCCCTATGGTGGTGCCCTTACAGGGATCGTGGGGGTAAACAGGGACCCGTTTGGGACTGGAATAGGGGCAAAGCTGATATTCAACACCAATGTATTTTGCTTCGGGCCTCCGGATTACGACATGCCCCTTCCCAAAGGACTGCTTCACCCCAAACGCATATTCGAAGGCGTACGAGAAGGTGTTGAACACGGGGGTAACCAGAGTGGCATCCCCACAGTAAACGGGTCTATCCTCTTCGACGAACGCTATCTGGGTAAACCCCTTGTCT
>JAUXDR010000168.1 GCA_030618205.1 Deltaproteobacteria bacterium
CAATTTTCGTAAAAAGACGAGAGTTTTATCACTGATCCCCTCCCTCAAGACAAAGTCTTGCCGTAAAAGCTCGTCCCTTTCTATCTTATGTCCTAAAACTATATCTTTCATGATTCAACTGCACAAAATATTGTAATTTTGTGCAGTATATTGTTTGTTTTGTACTTCGTAAATGTATGGCGGAGTAAAGCGGGACGCCCTGACGATTTTGCAGCCCGCAGGTATGCTGCATCATTAACCATCCGTAAGCTAAATTTAATTCAACATTTTCAAAAAACAACATTCCATGAAATGTTGTTATAGGGTAGAATAATAATTGAGTGTCTTGCAAAACCCATCTGTTTTTTTGTTCGAAAAGGAGTCTGAGATGCAATCGGTCAAGGATTTGAAAGGCTTAGTTTTTTCTGAGAAGAGCAAGTCGGTTTTTCTAAAAGCTATGCGGCTGGTCGTTGTTGCTTTCCTGCCCATGGCACTGGTCCACTGTGCTCCCCAGGACCAGGCGAACATGCTGGAAAGGCGTGTAAGCAGTCTGTCTGCAGAAAATCGTTCCTTAAGTAATCAGCTTAATTCCCTGAAGCAGGAAGTTGCGGATCTGGGAAAGGCCCAGGACATCGCCTCTGTGAGGAGTCGACAGGCAGAGCTTGCAAACCGGATGGACGAGTTGCAGGCAGAACTCCTCAGGATGAACGGCCTGATCGACCAGATTGACCACAAAAATGAGCAGGACGTAGAGGAGACGGTTCGTTTCAGAGAAGATTTCAAGGAACAAGTAGAAAATCTGAGAGAAGAAGTCAAACTGCTTCAAGCCTCTACCAAGGTGACAAAGGAGGTGGAGCAGGCCAGGAAAAAGGCCGCTCAGGGTGCAGTGGACCTGTATCAGCAGGCCCTAGATTTAATCAAACAAAAAAATTACAAAGATGCCAAGAAGACCCTGAGGACGTATATAGAAAAACACCCCCATGGGAAAAGGGTTGCCAATGCCTATTTCTGGATGGGTGAGTGTGAGTACAACCTCCAGCGCTTTGAAGAGGCAATTCTGGAATACCAGAAGGTAATAAGCAGGTATCCAAAAAGTAACAAGGTGCCGGACTCCTTGCTGAAACAGGGTATTGCCTTTGCGAGGCTCGGAGACAATGAAAGTGCAAAGATAGTACTTAACAAACTCATCAAAAAGTACCCTAAGAGCCCACAAATGAGCGTAGCCAAGAAGAAGCTTGCAAAAATAAAATAAAAAGTCGCTTCAGAGACTATATGAACCGGGTATTACCTATGGCAGCTCCGGGGTTTAAGACCCTGTGCTGCCTTTTTCTATTTGTTGCTGCAAGCGTGCTGATTACTGACAAAGCAGTGTGCCGCAGGGATACCCTGTCGATATCTGTAGGTGGGCTGTGGGATCTTAGCGGAGACCACTGCAAAGAGGGCCAAGCTGCATATATAGCTGCGAGAAAGGCCGTAGAGTGTCTTAACTCCCAAGGCGGAATTGGCGGTAGGCCTCTTGAGTTGGTAGAGGCTGACACCAGAGGTGAACCGGGCAGATTGTTAATCGAGGCCAGGAAACTTGTTGAACAGGAAAAGGTGGTGGCCTTGCTGGGCCCCACAAGTGAAACTCTGGTTCCGGTCCTGAGAAGCTATGCAGAGGCACACAATGTACCTATGGTGTTAACATCCGGGGATGACCCTCTTTTACCCTTCAGAAAGAAAGAATCTGTTTCCTGGACATATAGCATCTCTCCGAGCCTTGGACCTGCAATAAAGGCCCTTTTCCGGGAGTTTGCCAGGGCCGGTCTTGAACCGGTCGCCCCCCTTGTGGCTGACAACGCAAAGGGGAAGAGGGCTTCCTTGTGGCTTCAGGGCTATGGACCGGAATATCATTTGCGCATTCTGCCGTTCCAAAACTTTGGGCTGCATGACACTGATGTGGTTTCACAGTTGCAGCAATTCAAAGAAGAAGGGGCACAGGTAATAGTGGCCTGGGGGCCAAGGAGTTGGGGGCCTGTGTTGTTACGTTCTGCGAAAAGAACGGGTATACCTGTGGCGGTTCCAGTACAGCTTCTTTCATCAGATATGCTAAAAGAATACACAGGTTCTTTCAGGCTGTGGACAGCAGCACCTCCGCTACTCTTAGGCAACGACATTCCATTATCGCATCCCTGTGCATTTATAGTAAATAGATTTATGAAGGCCATGGGAAAAGAAATAAGGGGGTTTTCTATTGAGGAATTTCTAGCAGCAGGTGCGGCCTGGGATGCGCTCCACCTCACGGCAATGGGGCTGAGGACGTCAAGCACTGCTACGCACAGTGATCTGCGCCAGGCCCTTGAGGATCTTGATCAAAAATATTATGGGGTCATGGGTATATTTAAACCCCGCGAGAGAGATCACTCAGGCCTTGTACCAAGTTCTCTCATTGTGCTTGAAAGGAGTAAAAATAGCTGGAGACCTGTAATATCCTCAAGAAAGCGGTAAAGCTTTCTGAATCGACTCATTTGCTATTCCTTCAACCCCTTCATCAAACATCCAGTTCCTTCAGGGAATTTATAAGGGAGTCGTTTTCTGAACTGGATCTGAGACTGATTCTGATGCACTCACCTTCAATGCCTACAAAGTTCTCGCAGTCTCTGATGAGGATGCCATTCTTCCTGAGATTTTTTGTGACGTAATCTGCTGTCCATGGTGCCAGGACCTGAAACAACATGAAGTGGGTGACACCATCCATAGGCTTTAACAGGGAAAATTCAGCAAGGTTTGACAAAAGACGGGGCTTTTCTTTCTTACAGTAGTCCCTTACCTCCTGTTCATAATCTATTTGATCAACAAGATATTCACCTGCAATCTGTGCAAGGCGGCTTACTGCCCAAGGCCTGGCCCCAGAGGCCAGCACTTCGATAAGATCGCTTGCACACACTGCGTAGCCCAGCCTGAGGCCCGGTATCCTGTAAATCTTGGAGAAGGAACGGAGCACCACGAGGTTTGGAGGGAATTCTTCTGAAATCAGTGAACTTTCAAGGTCAGGGGCCACAAATGGTGCATAGGATTCATCTACCACCCATGTAGCTTCCCTGCGAAGGGATATGAGTTGCTGCAACTCCTTTGTAGAGATAAAGCGTCCTGTAGGATTATTCGGATTGCAGATATATACCAGAGAACGGCCCTTGGCAGCCTGTGAGAGCGACTCGAGTATCTCTGCATTGGCCGTTGATTTTGCATTGGGCCAGGGACCCAGGGTCTCAATACGACACGAGGCCGATTTTGCCGCATCGGCATAGTCTGAATAGGTGGGCAACGGGACCACAACCTTATCAGGCTTCAAAATACTGGGAAGGCCGTAGATCCACTCGGTGGTTCCCGCTCCAACAAGGAACTGCTTTGGAGACAGCCCGTATCTCCCGGCCAGGGCCTCCCGAAGTCCTAAACTGTCTACCTCCGGCAGACAGCAAATCTCATCCAG
>JAUXDR010000132.1 GCA_030618205.1 Deltaproteobacteria bacterium
CCCGATCTTGGGAACAGGCTGTTTTTCAGTTAAGTTCTCATCCATATCTTTACCCCGTAGTTTTCAAAAATTATACTTGGTGCTTATCAGAAGGTTCTCAAAGGAAAAAGAGTCCTGACAATGATAAGCAAGCAGTTTTTCTTAAGACCCAAAAATCAAGCTGTCTGACGTCAAATTATTGATTATCACCGATTTTCATTCAGATAATCATAGTATCATTAGGAGACCGTTCCCTGCACGTATCGTATTTTTGTTCCGGTCCATGATAGCTGATTATTCTGGCGCATCCAAGGAACTTCAAAAAGTATCGGTAAGTGTGTTTTCTTTTTAAGGTGAACCATGATCTGGTTTCCGTTAATTTTTATTCTTGCTCCGGTTTCAAGAAAATTGGGTCCAACTTATCTTTTCAGAGTCCTTCGCTGACTTTTTTAGGCAAACGTATCCCTGACGCCTTATGGCAGTAATTTACGTCTAGGATCTGCCGCGAGTTTTTTTAACAGCAGTCTCCGGTGAGACAGAACCTCCAAAGGTGGATTCACCAGGTTCGACGACTCCCTTGGGTATAGAGACCGCTTTATCCCCCCCTAGAATATAGCCTCCGTCCATCCGTATGGTTGCCCCGGTCATGAAACTTGCGTCAAAGACCAGGAAGCGCACCATTTTTGCCACCTCTTCAACCCTTGCGGTACGTTGCAAAAGAGTATGATCAAGTATGGCCTTTTGTTCTTCAGTGCTCATCACCCCCCAACCCCTGGTATGCGGTCCATGACGCGTCTCAACAAAACCCAGCATGAGTTCATTGACTCGTACCTCAGGGGCACCCTGTCTTGCCCAGGCCGCGGTAAGGGACTGGATGGCCCTGTTTGACAGCGAGTAGCAGTCATTAAACACCAGACCTGCCGGTCCACTTCTTCCCACCAATCCGGCTATGGAGGAAATATTGACCACGACTCCATTCCCCTGGGTCTTCAGGATTGGTAAAGCCTCCTCAAAGAGGTACCATTTAGCGGTCACAGTGGTCTTGAACTCCAGGTTCCACTGTTCCGGCACATACGGGCCGTGAACTACAGGCCAACCGCCCCTTTCTATGTTATTAATCAATATATCCAGACGCCCAAAGTGGTCCTGAACGGTGTGAATCACCTTTTTCACGTCTTTATGACAAGTAAGATCGGCCGGAACGGCATGGTAGTCAACGCCTGTTTCCTTCATATGCCTGTGCATACTCTCAAGGCTGTCTAGCCAGTCGTGGTAAGGCAAAATACATTTGACCCCTGAACGGGATAACTCAAGGGCTATGGCGAGGCCAATGCCTTTTATGGCACCGGTAACAATGGCAACCTTGTTTTCGGATTCCATAGATAATTTTCCTCGGCAATAAAACAGAAGGTTCATCGCGGATTACTGGGGTAATCCACTTGAACAGCTATTAGCGCTTAGCTTTTAGCAGTTAGCTATCTATTTGAAAAATAACCAGAAACTAACGGCTTGTAGCAGCATAATGAAAGATGCCTGAGTTTACCTTCTTTTTTAAATTCAAAATTCAAAATTTAGAATTCAAAATTGTGTCTGAACGGTCTTTTCGTTCAGATACTGACTACTTGTTTATCCCTGTAACGCGATTATAGTAGTCTGCAAAGCCGTTTGCAAAATTCCGGATTGCGAGGAAAGCCAAGTTATGCATGTACAAAAAGAAAAAAAGGATTTGATAGCCCCTGTTCAAATGGATATTAACAACACTTTTACCTTTGCCTGTGAAAAAGAAATGGCCTGCTATACTCAGTGCTGCAAGGATGCTCATATCATGCTGACTCCATGCGACATAATCCGCATGAAACAGAGACTGGACCTATCTTCAGATGAATTTCTTCAAATTTATACAACCCTTGGATATATTGAGAAAACAGATCTGCCGATCCCTGTAGTGAAGATGTTGGAAGATGAGGAAAAGACCTGTCCGTTTCTGGATGAGTCAGGGTGCGGCATATATGAGGATCGCCCACTGACATGCAGGTACTATCCTTTAAGTGCCGGGATGTTCCACAACAGAGACCTGAATTCTGATGAACATTTTTTTGCCCTGGTGAAGGAAAGCCACTGCCTTGGACACGATCTCGGCAGGGAACTCACAATAAAGGAATGGCGTAAAGACCAGGGTATCATTCCCTACGATGAGGCAAATTTAGGCTGGACAGAGATGATCCTCAAGCGCAAATCCCTGGGTCCATTCTTTACTATTCCTGAAAAAACGCTTCAGATGTTCTTTATGGGTTGCTACAATGTGGATCGATTTCGTCGTTTTGTGTTAGACAGCCTATTCCTCAACGTATACATTGTTTCGGAAGAAAGGAAAAAGAAAGTTTCAGAAGACGATCTGGCGATGCTTGGTCTTGGTATTGATTGGCTGAAGACTACTCTATTAGGGGAGGGCAAGCTGGAAATCAGGGAACAGGTGGCTGAAACAGATCCGGTAGAGGTTGAGGCTTAGGACGTCCCTCAGGACTATGGAAGTGATCTCTTAAGAAGCGATAGGGTGATAAGCAAACACGTCATAACCTCGGATCGGCATTGCATGAACAGAAGGCACATTTTCATTATAGCGGTCTTTGCGCTGCTGGCCCTTACGGCCGTGGGCGTGCCTGCGTCAGGCGAGCCATCCCGGAGCGTCCGCTCATGCCTCCCGGAGCGGCCTGAATATATCGAATTCGGAGATTATCTGGATTCGCTCTATAGTGAAGCCGGCCTGGAGGGCAGCCTGGATTACGCTGTCTTCGAACTCGCCATGATAGGCTACTACAACATGCTCGCCGATAGCCTCCTCGAGCGCGAGTCGATTATCACGATTATCGACTACACCAGGCCATCCACAGAGGAGAGGCTCGTCGTCGTCGATCTCGACGCGGGGGAACTTCTTTACCGGTCCCTAGTGGCCCACGGCCGGAACACCGGTGAGAACTATGCCGAGGACTTTTCCAACACCCCGGGATCGCTTCAGAGCAGCCTCGGTTTCTACGTCACGGGCGTGGACTACTATGGCGTTCACGGCAAGGCGCTGAAATTGGACGGCGTTGACACTTCATACAATGACAATGCCATGGACAGGTATATAGTAGTCCACGGGGCGTGCTATTGCTCCAAGGACTTCATAGAAAAACACGGCAGGCTGGGGAGGAGCTGGGGTTGTCCCGTTCTGCCTCTCGAAGTATCCGCCGAGATCATACAAGTGTTGAAAGACGGTACGTGCATGTTCATTTATTCCGACGATGACGAGTACCTGGAGAACTCCATATACCTCGAGATAAATGGCGCCGTGGAGGAGTTCAGGGAAAGCGAAACGCTAGGGAGGAGTGTGTGATAAGAATGATGTTCTCAGGTCTAAGGCTCGTATTCTGCGGGTGGTCGGGCCACGTTCCGGTGGGCAGGATGCTGCCGGTCATCACGATAATTATTCTTGGCTTCCTGGCTGCCGGCATCGGCGAAACCGCGGGCCAGGACGCCCCGGTTCAGGACACCCTGAAGGCGAGGTGCGATCAGTTGATTGAGACAGGTTCTCTTAAGATCGGGAACGCGGACATAGCGGCAGTCACAGCCATTCCACGGTTCTACAGGGCCCAGAATTACGAACCGGCATGGACGAACCCGGAGAATATCCGTGGGCTTATGAGAGCCGTTGACGAGATGTACAACGACGGCCTCGACCCGGAGGACTATCACCGCGCCGACCTCAGGCACGTCATAGAGAAGACCGAGAGCGCCTCCCGGCCGGACCCCTGGGACCTTGCCGATCTGGACATACTGCTCTCCGATGCTCTTCTCCGCATGGCCTATCACATCGAGTACGGCAAGGTTGACCCCGAGCAGATTGATCCAAACTGGAACATAAACAAGGAATTCAGGACCGAGGGGATCGTCGCGCAGATGCAGGAAATGTTGAGTTCCGAGCGCGTATTTGAAACCCTCGAAGAGCGTAAGTCACAGCATCAGCTTTACATTTGTCTGAAGCGCATGCTCGCGAAGTATCGAGCGATTGAGAA